>NZ_JAVKEA010000146.1:0-114886 GCF_040221695.1 Coleofasciculus sp. E2-BRE-01
GGTGAGGTGAATGGTGGTAGGTGTGAGGTTTTTTCGCCTCCAACAGACAATTCCATCCCGACACCCGACACCCGACACCCGACACCCGACACCCGACACCCTTGCTCAACCGAGCTTTCACCTTAAGTTGACACCAATGGGCATTGCCGTGCCCCTACCATAAATGGCGTTTTTACTTAACTGGCGTATAATCCCAGCCATAAATGCGATAACGTTCTGAAGCTGGAAAAACAGAATCGTTGTTAACCGTGGTAATGCTCAGTTGATTACCCTGCTCGTCTTGAAAGATAAACTTACAAAAACCCAGACCCGTTCCAGAGCAGTCTTCTAGCTCGTGCCATCCTTCTACTTGGTGTATATGGTTCCTGACTGCTCCAAATTCATTTTCCAGCTCAAACGCAGCAGGTTGCCATCCCATCTGGATGAGTTCTTGTCTTAAAGCCCGATAGGACTGATTTTGGTTAATGTGGGGTAATGGTAATCCCCAGGCTTTCTGTACTGAAAAAAGTGATGCTGAAAGACTTAACGCATATATCAAAAACGTCCTCATCTTACACTATTTCCTCTATGTTGTTTCTACTCTTTTATATCCTCTTTTTCCGGGCGGGTGTAGGGTGCACCATTTCAAACGATAGTAGTGAAACCCGCCCCTACAGACGTGTCAACTGATCGTTGGGGCGGGTTTAGTCCTGACTTTTCACGTCATCTAGAAAAATCGAAACCCCCCAGCCCCCTTCCGTTCCCCTATTAGATCCCCCTTCCGTCCCCCTTCAAAAGGGGGAGACCAGATGTTGCTTCGCCTTTTGTTCCATGGGGGAAACCAGATGTTGCTTCGCTTTTGTTCCATGGGGGAAGCCAGCAGATGCTTCGCTTTTTGTTCCATGGGTGAAGAATTCAAAGCCTCTCTCCTTGCAGGAGAGAGGTTTGGAGAGAGGTTTTCCACATACCGTGAACAGTGAGGTTATCGTCAGGTTCTGAGTACACAAATACTAGAACCTCGACCCGAAAATCTTGCCATCCGGGATAAAAAATACGAGAACCTTTATCCCCCCAACACGGGGAAATGCCCATAAAATCAGAACCTTGAGCGTTGAGTACATCATTAATAAGCGAATCCAGTCTAATCTGTAGCTAATGTGCAACCTAGCCATCAGACATCTGGTATAAGCTTCAAAAAGATTAACTTCGTTTCAGGGGCGATATGCAATGCTACAGTCCACCAGTAATTACTCAACAACGCGATCGCAGCTTGCCACCCCAGTTGCAGAAGGCAGAAGGCACAATTGGATAACCCATTGTCAGCAACCTATAGAGGATAGGGAAATAGAACGAGGCGACACCGATAAAATCCCTAGAGTCAGAACACCGTTTCAGGTAATCAAGCAAGGCTGGCGAACCCTCTTAACTGACTTTCAGATTATCTTTGAACGTGATCCAGCCGCCCGGAATCGGTTCGAGGTATTCGTTTGCTATCCCGGCTTACAGGCGCTGATCAGCCATCGCCTCGCCCATTGGCTGCATCGTCAGCGAGTACCATTCCTTCCCCGCTTCCTGTCTCAACTGGCGCGATTCTTCACCGGAATCGAAATTCATCCAGGGGCGGTGATGGGGAAGGGCGTGTTTATTGATCATGGCATGGGCGTGGTAATTGGCGAAACCGCAATTGTGGGTGATTACTGTTTAATTTACCAAGGCGCAACCCTGGGAGGAACAGGTAAAGAAACTGGGAAACGTCATCCCACATTAGGGAAGAATGTGGTGGTGAGTGCAGGTGCCAAGGTATTGGGGAATATCCACATTGGTGATCATGTTCGCATTGGGGCGGGTTCCGTCGTGTTGGGAGATGTCCCCACCGATTGCACCGTGGTGGGAGTACCAGGGCGAATTGTACGTCAGTCTGGCAAACGCATTGATCCGTTAGAACATGGACAACTCCCTGATACACAAGCCGCCGCGCTACGGGCGTTACGCGATCGCATCACCGAACTCGAACAGCAATTGGAATCCTTAATCCCAAAAAACCATAGGGTGAAAAATGGTAGAAGTCAAATTTTCGTGACGCTCTTACCTTACAATGATTCGGTTTGAGTTGTGAACAAACTCTATTGACTTTTTTTGCCCACAGCAATATAATGATAGGTTAAGTCGAGTAAGTCAGCTTAATCCAAGACTTCACCGAGAAATCTGTTTCAGTGACAAGGTGAAGCTGGAGCGGGGGAACCAACTTTTGGGGCATATCTCAGACTCGAAACCCGAGTCGAGAGGGACAACTCTCAGTCCTAGCCCGTCAGCTAACTCCGTAGGCATTGGGAGGAGACTGAAGAATCAGCATTTTTAGGAATGTCTCGATTTCATCAGTTTCAGGCGCTGGTACTGCTCAGTTTTTTGTACCTGCTTTTTGAAGTTGAGGCGTTGTCCATGTCGTTTCAGTTCAGTTTTGCGACAATTTGTTCCGGGTGTAATTGGTATACGGTGACGCGAGGACACCACTGACTAAAACACCAGTCTAGTACTCCAAATCGATGCAAGAATGCCCACAATAATGTAATAAAAGCAACCCAATTAGCCCTTTGGTAGAGACTTTTCTTAGAAGTCTCTACTAACTCCTATAACTAAACCTAGGTGTTAGGCATGGAGTTGGTTTTTTCTACCCAATCTGCTTTTGTTATCCCCTTATGCTTGGGGTACTTTTTTACTGTTCGTTGAACATCTTCCCCTTATCCACTTCAATCATCAGGGAATTTATGGAAACTTGGTCTCAGATTATTGCATTTTCAACCTTTGTCGGTGTAATTCTCTTGGTTATGACCGAATGGATGCATCTAACAATTGCGGCTTTTTTGGGGGCATTACTGCTAATTTTTGTCCACGTTATGACGCTGAACGAAGCCGTTGACTACATCAGTCAGAGTTATGCCACCTTGGCTTTATTCTTTGGCGTAATGGTGCTAGTCCGGGCATTTGAACCAACTAAAGTGTTTGACTACTTGGCTACACAAATGGTGGTATTAGCGGGAGGAGAAGGAAAGCGACTTCTGCTGGGAATCGTTGCCATTACTACCCCGATTTGTGCCATGTTGCCGAATGCGACAACGGTAATGTTATTAGCCCCTTTAGTGCCACCCTTGGCGCAGGAACTTGGGGTAAACTTCGTGCCATTACTAATTTTAATGGTGCTGGTGGCTAATAGTGCTGGATTACTCACACTTGTCGGCGATCCGGCAACATTTATTGTAGGAGATGCCGTCAATATCAGCTTTACCGACTACTTGCTTCAGTTAAGTTTAGGGGGGGTCATTGCTGTTGCCGTGATCGTCGTCATGCTGCCCTTCTTATTCCCAAAAACTTGGCATAAAAAGCTGGATAATTTGAATCAACTGCCCCAACCTAAAATCAATCATCCTAGAGTTTTAATCGCTGGGGGGTTTATCATGGCGTTTGTGCTGGTGTTTTTTGTCGTAGGAGAATCTCTGCCTATTCCAATTTCCCCAGCGGCTGTCGCTTTGATGGGAGCAGCGTTAGCATTATTGTTGGCTCACCATAGCAAGATTGATACGGTTAACAACATCTTACGGGATGTAGACTGGAGTACCTTGCTATTTTTTATGTCTATTTTTGTGATTATTGGTGGACTGGAAAAAACGGGTATCGTCAGCGGTTTATCCAGACTACTCGCCGTACTATTGGGACGAAATATTTTCCTCGGTTCACTCTTGCTACTTTTCTTAGTTGGTTTACTCTCCAGTGTTGTTCCCAATATTCCTCTAGTTGTGGCAATGGTGCCACTGCTTAAACAGTACCTGGTTAACGTGGGTTCTGTGGGAGCAGATGTCCTATCTCCAACCTTTGAGGGTCAATTTCCCCCAGAAGTACTACCCCTTTTCTATGCCATGATGTTTGGGGCTACCTTGGGAGGAAATGGCACACTCGTTGGCGCTTCTTCCAATATCGTAGCGGCGGGTATTTCTGAACTCCATGGACGCCGGATTTCGTTTAAAACCTTTTTGCGTTACGGCGTACCTGTAATGGTAATACAACTCGTAACGGCAGCTTTATATATTACAATTCGCTTTTTCTTATAATTCCCAATTGACCTGTAAATAATCTATGCAAATTGCCCTCACCCTTGGCATTTTAATTCTCGCTTTAATTGCGTTTATTGCCGAATGGCTGCCCGTCGATGTCACCGCTCTGCTTATTGCCGTTGTCTTAATGCTGTTGGGATTAGTTACCCCGGAAGAAGGAATCTCTGGCTTTAGTAACTCTGCTACCATTACGGTAATGGCAATGTTTATCCTGAGTGAGGGAATTGGACGCACGGGTGTGATTCAAGTCGTTAGAGACGTGTTGCTTAAATGGGGCGGAAAGAATCCTCGACAACAAATTTTTGTCATGGGGGCGATTGTCGGTTCGATTACTGCCTTTATCAACAATACAGCGGTTGTCGCTGTCTTTTTACCCATTGTAGAAGATTGGGGGAAAAAGCAAAATATCTCCGTGTCTAAACTGCTCATTCCCCTATCTTATGCCACGGTATTAGGGGGAATGATTACCTTAATTGGCACCTCCACTAATATTGTGGCAAGTGGTATATCTAAGGAATTGGGATATGGCGAATTCGGATTATTTCAGTTTACGCCTTTGGGTATTATTACCTTTTTTGTCGGACTACTCTACCTGACTCTCGCCGCACCCCGACTTCTGCCCGATCGCAAACCGTCCACCAGCGATTTAGTTGCCCAAGATTACGGTCTTAATGATTATGTTAGCGAAGTTGTCGTCACCCCGCGATCAAGTTTAGTCGGACAAACGCTACGTTCCAGTAAAATTCAGCGGACGTTCGATTTAGACGTACTGGAAATCATTCGTAATGACATCCACTTCCCTCAACCCTTGGCTGATAAAATATTAGCCGTCGGTGATATTTTACTCGTGCGGGGTAGTCGAGAGGATTTATTAAAAATTAGAACCAAACGGGGACTAGATATTCTGCCAGAGGTTCAGTTTGGCGGGAAAGCTTTCGGGGAAACTGAACTCAGTTCAGTGGAAGAAGGCGTGGCTGAAGTCTTAATTCTTTCAAATGCCAATCTTGTTGGTTCGACACTAAAAGAATTACGGTTTCGCCAACGCTATAATGTTACTGTATTGGCAATTCGGCGAGGAGAAGAACTGCGGCGAGAACGAATCGGTAAAATTCCCTTACGGTTTGGCGATTTGCTTTTAGTACAAGGACCTAAGCAAAGTTTAATCGGATTACAAACCAGTCGCGATTTACTAGTCATTGAACAGCGAGACACGGAAACCCTCCGCCAAGATAAGCTAGGAATTGCCCTGGCGATTGTGCTGGGTGTAGTGGTTATTGCTGCCTTCGATTGGGTACCCATCTTAGTAACGGCATTGGCAGGAGTTATTTTGATGATTGTAACAGGTTGTCTGAAACCGGGAGAGATGTATAGTGCCGTGCGCTGGGATATTATTTTCCTTTTAGCCGGACTTTTTCCCCTTGGCATTGCTATGGATAAATCGGGAGCAACGGAATGGTTAGCCAGCTATTTAGTTGCCATGGGTGGGAATCTTTCTGGTTATTGGCTTTTAATGTTCTTCTACTTAGCGACATCCCTACTCACCGAACTCCTCTCCAATAATGCTGCCGTAATTCTGATGATACCCATTGCCGCTAACGTTGCCACCACTCTGGAACTCAATCCCCTTGCCTTTATGTTTGCTGTCACCTTTGCCGCTTCTAACAGCTACCTAACTCCAATTGGCTATCAGACGAATACCATGGTTTATGGACCCGGTGGTTATAAGTTTCTGGATTTCACTCGAATTGGTGCGCCTCTCAATTTGCTGCTGACGGTAATAACGCCGATGCTGATTATTTGGTTGTATGGTTTAGCACCGACTCAATAAATTGTCAAATTATATCTATTTAAATGATATGGCTACAGTTATTCGCTCTATTTTGTTCCCTGCCTTAATTAGTTTAGTGGAAATAAACTCAACTCTATTAAGTTATATAAATAGTTCTTAGACCCTGACATAAGACATAAGACATAAGACAAATGACAAATGAGCAATGCACCTAAAATTTACTCAAGACATCGAATCCCTACTCAGCAGATTAACCCATCAGCCCCTAACCCTCAGAGATATTCTCACAGAAACCTCTGAGCGGGGATTCAGCTTGGTAATTGGCTTATTAGTTTTACCCTTTTTGTTTCCCATGCCTCCTGGAGCATCAAGCGTATTAGGATTAGGCTGCTTAGTGTTATCCGTGCAAATGGCTTTAGGAAGGCGAAAACCGTGGTTACCGCGAAAAGTTACCAACTTTCGATTTCCCCCTAGCCTGAGTTTAAAACTGCTAAAAAACTTGAAGAGAGTGATGAGGGTGCTGGAAAAAATTGTGCGCCCTCGTTGGCTAAAGGTGGCGGAAAGTCCTAAAGTATGGCGCTGGAATGGGTGTTGTATGGCTTGGCTAACCCTGCTACTGATCTTACCGTTTCCGTTCACGAATCCAATGCCAACTGCCGCCATCTTGTTATTGGTTGTTGCGACTTTAGAGCAAGATGGTTTGCTGATGTGTGTGGGATACGGATTAACCGCTTTAGTGACTCTAGCTTTTGCTTTTATTGCTTATGCACTCTGGCAAAGTACTCATTTACTGCCTATTTCATTTTGAAAAATAAGGGATAATAAAATTGGATACAACTAATCGAGTAATAGACGATTTTTTATGAATAAAAAATAATCAACGTCAGGTATCCGGCAAAACAACTCACCGGGAGCGCCAATTTGAAAAATTCCCCCAAGGGCGGGTTTAGTTGACGTTATAGCACTACGCACTCTAGTTAGGACATAAAAGAAAACTTCAAATCGCTTTGACCCTGAATTTCGACAGGACTTCGGCGTGAGCGCTCAGTCGAACGCTCAATTGCCGCGAAGCGACGCCCTGAGTGTGCCGAAGGGTCGAAGGGTAAATCCCTTGATGAGTAAGCGTTTTTCTTCACTATTGCCTATTGCCTATTGCCTAGCGCGTAGCGCTATAAAACCCGCCCATACCCCTTGCTTTTCACGGAATCTGTAAAACCTCTCTCCGGCTCCGGATAAGGCTTTTAGTTTTCCCCATTCTGTGAAATGTTTATCCCTTTCAGGATTCAGGTGCCTCGTTTCTTGGTTTGGTTTCCCCCTAAACGTTCTTCCCTTAAACTAATCACCGCCAACTATGTCATTTCCTACACTCTCATCTGCCACTTCAGGTCCTCTTCCCGATACCACTCAACCCTGGCATACTCTGGACATTGAGCAAGCACTAGAACGTCTAAAAAGTGACCCTGACAGGGGTTTAACACCCGCACAAATTACCCAGAGACAGCAGCAGTATGGGTTAAATGAATTAACAGAAACAGGGGGGCGTAGTCCCCTGGCAATCTTATGGGATCAGTTCACAAATATCATGTTAGTGATGCTGATTGCCGTAGCCATCGTGTCAGCCATCCTGGATTTAGGAAATGAGGTGTTTCCCAAAGACGCGATCGCGATTTTTGCGATTGTGATTTTAAATGGTTTGCTCGGCTATCTCCAAGAAAGCCGCGCTGAAAAAGCCCTCGCCGCCCTCAAACGCCTCTCCTCCCCCAAAGTGCGGGTGCTGCGAGACGGGAAATTGATGGAAATTTCCGGTAAGGAATTGGTGCCGGGAGATGTCATGCTATTAGAAGCTGGGGTACAAGTCTCTGCCGATGGTCGTCTAATTGAAGCCCAAAACCTGCAAATCCGCGAATCTGCCCTAACCGGGGAAGCCGAGGCGGTACACAAGCAACCGGATGTGCAACTGAGTGAAGACGCCCCCTTAGGCGATCGCATAACCTTGGTATTTCAGGGAACCGAAGTAATTCAGGGGCGAGCCAAGGTACTGGTGACTAACACCGGGATGCAGACGGAATTAGGGCGAATTGCCACAATGCTGCAATCGGTGGAAACAGAACCCACGCCGCTACAGCAGCGGATGTCTCAGTTGGGAAATGTTTTAGTCAGTGGTTCCCTACTCTTGGTGGCGCTGGTTGTCGTCGGGGGTATGCTGAACCGGGGGTTGGGACTGTTTGAAGAACTCTTAGAAGTATCCTTAAGTATGGCAGTGGCAGTTGTCCCGGAAGGCTTGCCTGCTGTGGTTACCGTTACCCTGGCGATTGGCACTCAGCGGATGGTGCGCCGCCATGCCCTGATTCGTAAGCTACCAGCGGTGGAAACCCTGGGTTCTGTGACAACAATATGCTCCGACAAAACGGGTACCCTTACCCAAAATAAAATGGTTGTCCAGTTCGTTCACACCCCTGGAGATACCTTTGCGGTGACGGGTGACGGGTATGCACCGATTGGAGAATTCCGGATTCAGGAATCAGCGATCACCGTTGAAGACTATCCCGACTTGAAAACTCTGCTAACCGCTTGTGTCGTATGTAATGATGCCCGATTGCAGCAGGAAAAGCAGGAATGGACGATTTTGGGCGATCCCACGGAGGGAGCATTGCTATCCTTGGCAGGTAAGGCAGGTTTTTTTGAAGAGTCGTTGCGTCAACAGTTTCCCCGAGTCGCCGAGTTTCCCTTTTCCTCCGAACGCAAGCGCATGAGTGCGATTTGCCAGACACAGAATGGGGAAGACATTACATCCTACATCATGTTTACCAAAGGCTCACCGGAGCTAATTTTAGAGCGCTGCACCCAGATTCAGGAGGGTGAACTCACGCCAAAACAACGGGGGCAGATTCTGGAACAAAATAACCAGATGGCTGGGAAAGGCTTGCGGGTATTGGGATTTGCCTATAAGCTCTTGTCAGACATTCCCCCGGATGGTTCTTGGGAGGAGAGTGAGCAAGGATTAATCTGGTTGGGATTAGTAGGAATGCTGGATGCGCCGCGTTCCGAGGTGCGGGAGGCTGTGGCTCAATGTCGGGAGGCGGGAATTCGCCCGGTGATGATTACAGGAGATCATCAGTTAACGGCACGCGCGATCGCAACTAATTTGGGCATTGCTAAAGAGGGGGATATTGTTCTCACCGGGCAAGAGTTGCAAAAACTCTCTCAAGCCGAATTAGAGCAACAGGTGAACCAGGTGAGTATATACGCCCGCGTCTCCCCGGAACATAAACTGCGAATTGTCCAAGCCTTGCAAACTCAAGGTGAATTTGTGGCAATGACGGGGGATGGGGTGAATGACGCCCCCGCCCTCAAGCAAGCGGATATTGGCGTAGCGATGGGTATTACGGGAACTGATGTGAGTAAAGAAGCCAGCGATATGATTCTGCTGGATGACAATTTTGCCACTATCGTTCATGCGGTGGAAGAAGGTCGAGTGGTGTATACCAATATTCGCCGCTTTATCAAATATATTCTGGGGAGTAACATTGGGGAAGTGTTGACTATCGCGGCGGCGCCGTTAATTGGCTTGGGAGGCGTTCCCCTTTCCCCCCTACAAATTCTCTGGATGAACCTCGTCACCGACGGATTACCCGCCCTCGCCCTCGCCATGGAACCCGCTGAACCCAACGTGATGCAGCGCCCCCCCTACCATCCACGCGAGAGTATTTTTGCCCGTGGGTTGGGGCTTTACATGGTGCGGATTGGGATTATCTTTGCCATATTGACCATCATACTCATGGTCTGGGCATATAACTACGCCCAGGAATCGGGAGATCCTGATCGGTGGAAAACGATGGTATTCACCACCTTATGTTTAGCCCAGATGGGACACGCGATCGCGATTCGTTCCCATACTCAGCTAACGGTGCAACTCAATCCCTTCTCCAATCCTTATGTTCTGAGTGCTGTCACCTTGACCACAGCATTACAATTAATGCTAATTTACGTGGCTCCCCTGCGGGATTTCTTCGGCACTCACTGGTTAAGTCCTCTCGAACTTTTAATTTGTATTGGTTTTAGCGCTTTAATGTTTGTTTGGATTGAACTGGAAAAACTGGTGATTAACTGGTTCAGACGTCGGCAAACGGCGATAGGTTAACCGGAACGTACTCTAAAAGGTGATCATACCATTTCTCTTTAATCGGAGATGATCGCGCCCACGGCTACTGACTCAACCATGCGATCGCGCTCCTTCACAAAACTTATTTAGCTAGCCGCCTAAATTTTGATCAAAATTTAATCAATGTCCAGCACTAAGCAGGTAGAATAGAAGGATTATGCCGCAGCATGACTGCGATCGTTGAGGCACTCGGCAATGTCTTCTCACGAACACCTCTGGAAAAAAGGCTTCTCAAAGCCCAATTCGACCCCCGTGCCGAATCCCTTCAAGATACAGAGGCGTCGTGCCAAAGTGCTGTCACCGACATTATCGCCCCAGGAAAAATTACAGCTCAAACAACAAGCCGATCAAATTTCCCAGTTAGGTTATAACTCTCAAAAAATTCCAATTCAAGCTCCTGCGCCAACAGCCGAAGCCAGTCCGATTCACTCAAAGGCAGGTGATCTCACAAAGCAGCAACCCACTACTGATGCTGTAGAGATTCAAGCGGATGCGTCGGAAGTTCAAGACGAGACGAAAGAGCCAGATGATCTTGCTTTTGCTGAAGCCTCAGATGCTTCCGCAGCAGATAGTAGTATCCAGCGTCAGGAAATACCCGATAGTGAAGCCGAGGCAATACCTGAATCTGATACAGATAACATTGAAAAGTCAGAAGAAGAAACTGAAATTCAAGCGAAAGCGAAACAACCTGCTCGTAATTTCCTAGAACTTCCCATCAACGCTCCGGGTACATCACCATCCTCTATACAAAGACAAGGGAACTTGGGGGAATTAGGCAATTCCATTCAACAGCAGCCCGTTGAAAACGAGGAAAAGGTTGAGCCAGACGCTGAACAAGAGGCGCAGGAATCGGATGAAACCATCCAACGCCAGGAAATACCAGAGGCGGAAGCAGACGAGATATCATCGAGTGAGTCTCAAACTGTTCAACGCCAAGGAGAAACTTCAGATACACCCGATCAACAAACTGAACAATCAGAAGAGTATCATAATTTTCTCGAAATTCCGGTCAACGTTCCCGGTACACCGTCATCCTCGATCCCCAGACAGGTTAATTTGGGCAGGTTGTCGAATCAGGTTGTCCAACCAATAAAACCCATTTCTAACCCCGGATTAAATCGACTCAATACCTTTAAATCCCAGCGAATTGAGTCACCTGTAAAGCCAGTTAATCCTGTATTGAATCAGTCACCCGCTCAAACGGTTCAACGTCAGGATAATACTGAGGATGAAGACATCCAAAACCAGCCCTTCCAGGAACCCGAAGAAGAAACGGTTCAGAAAAAAGAAGCACAGTCACAATCCTCTGACGCCACAGCTACACCATCTCTGGAACAATCCATTCAACAGAAGCGCGGTAGTGGACAAGCCCTATCCGAGAACGTGCGCCAGCCGATGGAGCAGGCGTTTGGGGCAGATTTTAGTCAGGTAAAAGTTCATACTGATTCTGAATCAGACAAACTGAATAAGTCGATACAGGCAAAGGCATTTACAACGGGTAAAGACATCTTCTTTAAAAAGGGAGAATATCAACCCGATAGTAAACCGGGACAGGAATTATTGGCACATGAGTTAACTCATGTCGTGCAGCAAAATGGCAATCAGGTTCAGGCAAAATCAGTTAAGCAAGTCGCGACGAAAAGCAATAAGTTACAGCCGAAACCAAACCTGACACCGACTTCTATCCCACAACCGAAAATCCAACGCCGAGAAAATCCTCAAGACGAACAATCCAGTGCAGGCGTCCAACCCCAGCCAGCACAACCAGCTCCAGCAGCACCCTCGGCAGCACCCGAATCAGGTGGTGAGATGACTCCAGCCACTCCCCAAGTAGACAGTCGGGGAACTGGAGCAGTACCAGAGACAGCAGAACCTGGGGGTATGGCGGCTGCACCGGAAATGGCAGCAGGTGGCGCACCCGCGAGTGCAACTGAAATAGGTACTCAGCCAGCGGTTGCAAGTGATGCTCCCAAGAGTGAAGCGGCTGGCAGTGGCGCTGCATCGCCAGCTTCCCCAGAGGCTGACCCCGATTTCCAAGCTACAGTCAAAAAAGCTAAGGGAGTTGCTGAGAAAGAAAAACAACATGATCCCGCCGAGTCTGAATCAAAAGAAGCCCAGGATGCCTCTGAACCCCCCAGCAATGAAGTAGAAAGTAAGGCGCAAGACAAGCAAGTCCAGGAGATGGAGCAGCAGCCCCCTGGGGAATTTAATGCCGAAGCCTTTAAAGCTGCTGTAATGGACAAGGTGAACCAGGCGGCTCCCAAAACCCTAGAAGATGCTGATAAATTTAAAGACAATAATCTGCTTTCTTCGGTGAAGGACAATATGTCCAATCAGGCGAAAGAAACAGCAGAACAAGCCGCCGGTCCCGTTGCCGAGAAAACCCAGGAAGCTCCTGATACCAGTGAGATTGAACCCAAACAGGTAAAACCCTTAGATCAGCCGGATGCAGGTTCAACACCAGGAGATATCGGTGCAGCTCAAGCCACACCGAAACCCAAACCGGAATCCGAAGTTTCTGCACCCATGCAAGCTGAGAGTCAGAAACTTGATCAGCAAATGGCTGAGGCTGATGTGACGCCAGAACAACTGGCTTCTTCCAATGAACCACAATTTGTGCAAGCCTTGGATACGAAGAAAGGCGCTCAACAACGAGCCGTTGAAGCACCACAGGAGTATCGTCAGCAGGAGCAAGGGACGTTAAATCAAGCCCAGTCTGAAGCCCAAACGACCAGTCAAACCCAGCTCCAAGGAATGCATGGTGAGCGGGAGCAGCTCTTGGCTCAAGTGATGGGGCGTCAGGATGAGACGAAAACGAAGGATGAGCAGGAACGGGATAAAGTCGCTAAAGACATTGATGGGATTTACCAGGAGACGAAAACAGACGTTGAAGGTATCCTCAATGGTTTAGATACAGAAGTTACCAACCGTTTCAAGGTAACTGCTGATACCGCCAAACAAAAATTTGAGGACTATGTTGCTCCTCAGATGGAAGAGTATAAAAAGCGGTATGACGGGCTATGGGGGGCTGGACGTTGGGTAAAAGACAAATTGATGGGTGTACCCCCTGAAGTAACAGCCTTCTTTGATGAAGGACGTAATCAGTATCTAAATGAGATAGATAAAGGTCTAACCGATATTGCCAACTATGTCAGTGAGCAGCTAAACAAGGCGAAAGAGAGAATCACTGAAGGCAGAGAGGAAATTAAAGAGTACGTTGCGGGTTTACCGGAAGCGCTTAAGCAAGTGGGTACCGAAGCAGCACAGGATATTCAGACCAAGTTTGATGATCTAGAACAGAGTGTTAAAGATAAAGAGACGGAATTAGTCGATAAACTAGCACAGCAGTACCAGGAGAATCTCCAGCAACTGGATGCTCAAATTAAGGAGATGAAGGCATCGAATCAACCGTGGTTTGCTCAAGCGTTTGATGCGATGGCTGGGGTAATCGACACGATTAATAAGCTCAAGAACATGCTGCAAAACGTGTTAGCCAAAGCAGCGAGTGCGATTGGGTCAATTATAAAAGATCCGATTGGGTTCTTGGGTAATCTCGTCAGTGGTGTGAAGCAGGGGTTGGATAACTTTATTGCCAACATTATGAACCACCTGCAAGGGGGTTTAATTGGCTGGCTGACGGGGGCGATGGGTTCGATGGGGATTCTGTTACCCGATGATATCTTCAGTCTCAAGGGGATTTTCAGCTTAGTAACGCAGATATTAGGGATGACGTGGGACTACATCCGTCGCAAGGCGGTGAAGTTGTTCGGCGAACCAATGGTTGCTGGGATGGAGAAGAGTGTTGAGATATTCCAAATTATCGCGAATCAGGGACCAATGGGACTGTGGGAACAGGTTCAAGAGCAGTTCGGTGACTTGAAAGAGACGGTAATTGAGGAAATCAAGGGGATGCTGATCACCCAGGTGATTACGGCTGGGGTGAAATGGATTATTGGGTTGTTGAATCCGGCTTCAGCATTTGTGAAGGCGGCGATGGCAATTTATGACATTGTGATGTTCTTCATTAACCAGGGTAGCCAGGTGGTAGAACTGGTGAATGCGGTGATTGAAGCGATAACCGCGATCGCATCCGGTGCGGTTGGTGGTGCAGCGAAGTTGGTGGAGAATGCCTTGGTGCGATCGCTCCCTGTGGTGATTGGTTTCTTGGCGTCACTGCTGGGTATTAGTGGGTTGGCGAAGAAGGTACAGAATATTGTCAAGAAGATTCGCAGCCGGATTGATAAGGCGATCGATAAGGTTCTGAAAAAGGCGAAGAGTCTGTTTAAGGGGAAGAAAGGTAAAGGGAATAAGGATAAGAAAGGTACATCTGACAAGCGCACCAAGAAAGAAAAAGCACAAGAGCTTACCCAAGCCATAAACGCGGCTAAAAGCTACCTGAATGAATTTAGTGGAAAAGAAGTAAAACAAGAAACTATTAAACCTCGGTTAAACCGAATAAAACGCAAATATAAGCTTAAAGTACTGGAGCCAATTAAAAAAGGTGAATATTGGGGAATCCATGGTGAAATTAATCCTAAAGAAGAAGATACAACGAATGCTAAGGTTCCGAACAAAGAAAATGGTAAAAATGGAATCAATCCAGTATTTTCTCTAGAAAAACGTGCTAATCAGCTAGAAATAAAGATAAATAGTGTTCCTGATAATAATCCTAAAAAGTGGGAGTGTAAGACGGAGTTACAGCAGATTAAAGGAGATATTGAAGCCCTAAGAGAGTTGTTAGGAGATCGACCATCTGAAGGAGATATTAATGAGGTAAGTCAAGAACTCAAAGAAGCGAAAGCAAAGTTAAAAGGACTTGAAGAAAAACTACCGAAACAGGAAAGGGATGAAAAGGCAGAATTGAGTGCTATTGTAAACAAAGCAACTCATATACCGCCAGCGCAATATTCGCGAGCTAAACACTGGAGAGGTAACTCTGAAGAGGAGCGTCGCCAAAACAGTGCCAATGGAGGTCCAGGACAATTTTTATACTCAATGACGCCTGATACGGTAAGACAACTGGAAAAAGACACATTGCTTACAGGTGATGTTATTGATAAGGGTAGCGGTACATATCATGCCTATAAACAATTTTCTCAACAAATCGGTTATGCTAATGGAGAGGATGCATACTGGCTTAGAGCAGAGTTGACTGGTGCAAATAGTGGCGCACCCACTATTCATTCTCATCCACGACTTAGTAGGTAGTACGTGATGTATACAAAACTATTTCCACTCAAAATTCCTAGTGGTTGGGCTGTAATTCATAATTCTTTTGGAGATCAAGATCCAGTTATTGATAATGGTTGTATTGTTAATGACGAGTTCTATAGTGAGGATTTATTATCAATTGAACCTATCCGCTTCAACGGAACAACTTGGATTATCGATCACAATGGATACGCATTGGATCTTGGCTGGTATCCAGAATCAGATCCGAATGGTTGTTACCGTATTACATTACTTCGAGGAAATTGGAATAATGTGATACTTAAATTAGAGTCAAGAGATAGATATAAAATCTGTGCTGTTATTGAACAGTGCTTCAATTTAATTACTCAAGGTATTAATGATGAAGAAATTTCGCGGTTAATTTAATTAAAAAAAGAAAGAAATATTAATACATAGTTTGAAAGTTTTTTGTGAATAAATTTAACAACAACAATTCATAAGTAAATATTAAGTTATTTAGTGTCTAACTATTTTAAAAAATGGATTACAACTGATTACGTAATTTTGGCTCTACTAGCTGATGATGAAAAAGACGGATAAATATCAACTAAACAACGAACTAACTTTACGCAATCACTTTCAATCTTCCCTAACCATTTACTCAGTTTCCCTATCCCTAACCCAGCAGGACGAAGAAATCATCGAATGCCGTCTCACCTTCCAAGTAACCCCCGAACTTTACCACCGCATCGACACTGAAGCCTTATTCAACCTCAAACCAGAAGTCCGCACCCCTTTCACCAACGGCGACTTCCAACCCTCACCTGATATCCAAATCGAAGCTAGCCTAAAACCAGACTTACTTCCCCTCCTACTCGAAAAAGCCACCAACGCTGAAGAAGTCGCAACCTACCTTGTAAACCTTAGCCAAAAGCAACCTGAACTAACATCCAAGTCTACTAATGAAAAATCTGGAACACAGGAAACTGACGAATCACCCGATAATTACCAATCCCCCTACTCCTTACTATCCACCGAAAGTTGGTTAGCTTTATCCGTCAAACAGCCACAGGAATCAGGGGAAACAGGCTATCGTACCTTTTGGTCTTATCTTAGTCCCCAAGCCCTATCCAAAGAAACATCTGACTCTGAAGAAATATCTCAAGCTATTACCAACTTCTTTACAGATTTAGTCGGTGGTAGTCTGGATACTGTTGCGAAAGATTTTGCCAATGAAACAATCGGCTCAATATCTAACTTTTTTCAAGAATTAGCTCAAGATACGCCAGAACCAACACCTCAAGACACTATTACAACCCAACCCATTTTCCAGACAATGGTCAACTTCTTTACAGAAGATGATTGGTCTTATGCCAAAATTCAAGGAGAACCTGCTTTGTACTTGGCATTTGAGGGAGACAATGGGAGTTGGAACTGTTACGCTAAAGCGAGAGAAGACGAAGAGCAATTTGTTTTTTACTCAATTTGCCCGATAAAAGTGCCAAAAGCCAAGCGTCGAATTCTGGGAGAGTTTATCGCTAGAGCCAATTATGGCATGATGATTGGTAATTTTGAATTAGACTTCACCGATGGTGAGATTCGCTACAAAACCAGTATTGATGTTGAAGGCGATAGACTCAGTTTAGCCTTACTCAAACGATTAGTTTATGCCAACGTGACAATGATGGATGAATACCTACCAGGGATTAAATTAGTCCTTGAAAGTGGTATGTCACCAGAGGAGGCGATCGCACAAATCGAATCCTGATCCGCTCATGTCTTGATGATTGCCCATAATTGCCATGCTATAAGGAGTTTAGGCTATTTTGACGCAGGGTATTTGACCGGAGATAATCACTCCCACAGCTACTGACTCAACCATGCGATCGCGCGTCGAATCCATTCCTCGGCGTTGGGGTTTTTCGCCAGTAGTGCATCCTGACTAATCGCGTTCAGCGCCTGCGTAATTTCGGCGGTTTCATACCCTAGGGCTAATAGGGTCATTTCCACATCTTCTAAAATAGCGGGGGAGGGTCCCGTTGCACTGGCTGGGGTTTCCACACCCGCGAATTTTCGCCATTCAGATAACTTGGTTTTCAGTTCCAAGGCGATGCGTTCAGCCGTTTTGCTACCCACTCCCGGTGTTTTGGCTAAGGCGCGAGTATTCCCGGTGACAATCGCCTGAACCAGACTTTGTAGTCCCAGGGTATCGATAAGTGCGATCGCTAATTGGGCGCCAATACCACTCACACTCACCAACTGGCGAAATAAATCCCGTTCGGCGGCGGATGCGAAGCCATAGAGGATTTGTTGGTCTTCCCGGATTTGCAGGTGAGTAAAGACTTGTACCACTTGTTCTGATCCGATCTGAACCTCTTGGGATAGCTGTCGAGTAATTTGCACCTCATACCCGATTTGGTTCACCTCTAGAATCAGAGTAACTCGATTCCCATTCCCTTTCTGAATCGTCGCGACTGTTCCCTTGAGATAACTAATCATTAATTATAAGTATCCAAATTTAGACTGACCGTTACATCAGTAGAGACGCACCATGGCGCGTCTCTACACTGTTGGCGATCTTCCCTGTTCCCTCTTCTCCTATCCCCAATTCCTAAACCAGAAATCCTAAATGATGCAGACCCTCTAATATACCATCTGCATAATCTGCCTGAGCGAAATAATGGTAATCTTTTTTGTTTTCCTCATACCATTGACGCAGTTCAGGTTTAGCATTTCCCACCAGAATACCCCGTTCTTCCCCAGCACTAAACAGGGCGATATCATTACCAGAATCACCACAGACAACGGTTTTTGTGGCGTCCATGTCCCATTTGTTCCGCAGGAATTGTACCGCTAGACCTTTATCCCCTTTACGAGGTAGAATGTCCAAGTCTTGACCTCCACTATAGATCAACTTGACATCTAACCCTTTTTCTTTTAAAGAGGATTCAAGACGGGGCAAAACGTCTGAGGAAATTTCTTCACTTACCACATAACTGACTTTAAACGGGCGCTGTTCGGTTTCAGGTTGCAGCACAAGATCAGAAAAATGGGCAGCAATAGCCACAACCGCATCCCGGTTCCACCCCTGTGCCAGCATATCCGCCCATTCTTGATCAACGATTTCTTCCTCTGGATTGAAGCAAATTTCGGTGCCAACTGAGGTAATCAGCGCATCCGGTGACAGCAGGGACTTTTCGCTAGTCAGTTTCCGGTAGAGGGCAGGCGATCGCCCGGTAGCATAGACTATCTTAGTACCATAGTCTTGGCGATGCTGATCTAACTGCTGATTCAGTTCCTTAAGGGCATCGTCATCGCCAACTAGAGTGTTATCTAAGTCGGTTATGAATAAAAATGCAGTCATCACAATCTCGTTTATGATTAGAGTTTGCACCTGCATTATTTCCCATAAGTGTGGGATTAGCCAAATTAAGCAATGTTAACGTTGTCCTTTGCGAACCATATTCAATCCATACAGGTACAGTTCAGCAACCGCATAGACACGAGGCGGCGGATCATTGGCACGAGAACGTTCTGTGAGAATACCAGCTTCGATCATATCCCTGATAGTTTCCGTTAATTCGTTATCCTCCAGTTTCCAAATTTCCCCTAGTCTCTCTTCATCAATCGGAGAACGTTCAGTTCGTAATCTATCCAGATAAACTTGAAGTTCAGGATACTCGTTGCGGAATTCATCAACACGTTGTTCGGAAACATAGGGAAAAGAATCAATCAAAGCTTTGGGGCGCAGGACTATCTCTTTACTATACTCTGTCGAGAAGTCTTTTTCCCGTTTAACTGCTTCTTGTAATAACAATACTAAACTTCTCGGAAAACAGTTCTTTTGACCGTCAGCAATACGAGTCCGCACCCAATGATAAGTATACGCTTTTTTCGTCCGTCCCATCCGCTCACCCCAGAGAGGATACAAGCTAGTCCGAAGTTGTTCTAGCTCAATGGCATTTAGTCGTTCCACTGTTACCCCCAATTTTTGCTCTAAAAATTGGCTAAGAGTAGCCGAACTGGTTAAAGCTTGGCGTAGCACAAGTCTCCAGAGATCAGCCTCATCCCAACGGAGTTGGAGTGATCGCCCAGTGTAATGCCCTTTGTTGGTAAAGTTAAGTTGATTCCAAATATCTTCCCGTAAAAATATTTTAGGGACAATACATCTGAGACTTGTCCCACTCTCCAGCCACCAAGCCAGTAACGCTCCAAGTGCTTGTTTTCGACGAACATAGTCTTTTGGAGTCGAACCAAAACCAGCATCTAACTCATCATAAAGCAGCCATACGACCTGTTTATTCTCTTGCAACCAGCGGTCAATCGCTCGTAATTCATCAGCCGCTTGCGACCAAGCTTGTGGAGATTGAGTTCGATGGACTAACCACTTAACGATTGGAGAATGGGGAGGGTTGTCTTGATCTACTAATTCAACTAACTGTTGATCTAATTCAGGGAGTGAACGTAATTCTGGTATAGAATAACACAGTTGCAACAGAGCATAGTTTAGCCAAAAAATTGACCAACTATTCTCACCCACTTGTTGCTCATAACTCGCTAAATCATTACTTTCTAGGATGGGTCCAGGTAATCTAGGTTGACCATGGGCGGCTAAAAACTTAACATTGCTTAAATTAACCTCAGAATGGGCTAATTCTTTCGCTTTTTGGGCTTGTTCGACAAACAGACGAAACAGCAAGCTTTTTCCAGTCCCTTTAGCCCCCCGAATTAACCAATTTTTGTTGCTTAAAAATCTGGGAAAATCTTCAGTGCGGTGAAATATATTTGGTATGTTATCTGCCTCTATTTCTTGGGCGGTTGCTGCATCAAAGCTTAATTCATTTAAAATATCTTCACGTTTTCCTGAAGTTTCATCTTTTTCTAGTTCAGGCTTTACATCAGGTAAACTTGCATCAATAGCATCAGCAATTGGCAAATAATTATTCAGTAAATTTCTAGAAATATCAATTAAACTGGATGAACTTGTAATGCTGGGATTATAGGGAATTTCATAGTAAAGTTCTCCCACAGTCATTTCACTCGGTAAACCCCAGTTTTCCTCAATCCAATCTTCAACCCTAGTGATCCAAGTTTGACGCTGTTCTGGTGCAACTAGAGGCATAGGCGTAAGCAGAAAGCGAAGATCAGGTTTTCCTTGATAGTCACGGTGTTTCCGCACCCCTTTTACAACCCAGCGTAATCCTTCAAAACTCTGGTCTGTGGGTGAAAAGCAGAGGATACCCGTATCAGCGAGATCAAAAAGTGCGATCGCGCTGGTATCATTAAATCCAGGACGTGCATCAACCAAAATCACATCTGGATTTATCTGAGTGTTGATATCTTCTATAAGCTGATTAACGGGATTGGTTTCACCTTGATAGAACTTTTCTAGAGTGTGTCGATCCAGATCAGCTAAACGATGAATATAATTTTCATTATACTCTCCCACTGGCACTAAAAACAGTTCCCCACGAGTGGGTAAGTTAATAGGATAGACACAACTCTCAATGGGAGGAATATTCTGATCAGGAGTCAAATAGCGTTGGTGCAAGTAATCCAGTACCCCGTATATTTCTCCATTGAACGTTTCTGTATCTGAGCGAAACATAATCGAAATTCCTGGGGCTTCTAGGTCAAAATCGACCATAACAACTCGACGATTACGCCTTGCCAATATACTGGCGACTAAGCCGAGAGCAGTAGAACGTCCTACACCTCCCTTGAATGAGTAAAAAGTAACAATCAAAGGACGCTTAGGACTATCTTCATCGATCTGAATCGGTTGGTCAGATTCTGGAGCCATTAAAATGTCTGACCACAGTGGTAATTGGATAGTATATGAAGGTTTTTCTGTTGCTTCTTGGGGAGTTAACAACTCATAGCCAGCAATGGGGTATTGACCCAAATCAGTATTAATAGGTTCTAAAAAAGAATCAATTTTTTGTTCGCGCCATTCTAAGGGCTGGTTTGTAAACAAATGAGTAATAACCCTAAGTTTCAACCATCCTAGTGAAGTTAGCTTTATTTTTACCTGTGCCTCAGTATCTTCAGATTTTAAAGAATTAATAATATGGTCTTCAATCTGTTGAGAAAATTGAGTTGAATGGGTCATGACGTCTCCCCTTGTTGATCTAAAATAAACCGATGCAATACTTTAATAGCTTTGATAAAGCGTTGACTCTCCTGCTCATCTCCCATTTTATCTGAATAGCGTAAGGAATCATTACGCCAAATGTCTGAAACTGTATTCCAGGCATCTCGATAACGATTAGTGCGGTCTAATTCTATCGCACGTTGTAATGCAGGTACACTTTCCAGTAACTTGCTCAGACTATGTAATTGTGAACCAGATAGTCCCTGTTTAAATACACGAGTATCTTTAAAGTTAGTTTTTCCTTCCCTGTCACAAATAAGAGATTTGAGAGAGCATTCAATGGCATAGCCCCCCAAATAAATAGAACCTGTCCAACGCCCTTGGTCATGTAACACTTGAGCATCTTCACACCGACGCCGAGAAGCACCAAGCTGGCAGCGTCTATCATAAGTATCGGGCAAGTAATAGTCCTCCGATATGATCGAGCCGTATTTTTCTAGCGAATAAGGACTATTTTAGGACTATTCTATTTCCGGTGGCAAGGGTGGTATCAAAGGTTCTAATTGAGTAATCAGCGTGGGAATATCGGAAGTCACAACAGACCAAATTCGTTCTTGCCTAATCTCCTCATACTGATGGGCAATAACATTCCGTTGTCCGATAATATCACTCCAGGGGATTTCCGGATGTGCTTGACGGAAATCATCTGACATTCGTCTCGCCGCTTCGCCTAGAATCTCTAACTGTCGCTCAACGGCACTCTGAAGCAAAATACTCTCTAGATAAGCTTCATAGGATAAACCAGCCGTAAATTCTTGAAGGCGACGTGCCGCCTGTAACATATCCCAAAGATAACCCGATTCGCGACTATTGGGCTGCATAAATTACCTGTTTTGTACTTAGAATTTCATAACGCCGGAAAGGATTACGTAAACACTCCTTTTCCACTAAATCAACCTCCCGCCTAAACATCGTTTTCAGTTCTTCTTTCATTTTAATGATGTCCCACAGACTCCACTTAGCCTCCGGCGCAAAACTGATCAGTACATCGACATCACTATCGGGACGAAAATCATCTCGTAAGATAGAACCAAATAGGGCAAACTCAGTAATTTGCCAGCGCTGGCAAAATGCAGCAATCTCTTCCCTAGATACCTCAACCTTTGGGCTAATCGTCGTCATCTTGTTTGTAGTAAGGGCTTAACGCTTATATTTTATTAACGTTATATTCCTATATTAAACCTTGAACAGTAAACCCGAAAATCAGCAAAATTTTTGAGTAATACTGCTGCAAAATCATTGAACAATGGTGCGTTAGCAAAGCGTAACGCACCCTACTGGCTATAATGGTGGCATAGATTTAACCATTAAGGTTGTAGGTTGGGTTGACGCATGTTACCCAACGGAATCTAGGAACCAAGGTTCCCTACTACAAGCCGAATCTAATTCATAAAATAAGGTGTGCCACGCCACTATAAAGGTGACATACTCCCTCCCATGAGTACGTTAACCCATTCCTAAACTAATCTTTAAACTGTCACCCCTTCTAATTCCTCATCCGTCAACTCATACAACGCCTGCAACTTCTGTAACTTTTCCTCACTGGGTTGCCAAAATCCTCGTCCACTTGCCTCCAACATCCGGGCGACAATATTCCGAAATGCCTCAGAATTTGCCTGTCTTAACTTCTCTGCCATTTCCGCATCTAAAGCATAAGTATCTGCTGCTTGATCATACACCCAATCATCCGTAAAATCTGCCGTCCCACCCCAACCAATTAACGCCGTCATCCGTTGGGAGATTTCATAAGCACCACCTGAACCTTGACTTGCCATTGCTTCTGCCCATTTGGGATTCAGCAACTTGGTGCGATATTCTAACCGCAGTAAGTCATCTAATTGGCGCGGGGTTGTATCTTTAGAAAAGCTTTCCACAAAACTGGCACTCACTTTCTTCCCCCGTTGTTTCTCAGCCGCTTTTTTCAATCCCCCGGTATTGGCATAATATTCCTGAATATCAGTTAAACCGTATTCCACGGAATCAATTTCTTGAACCACCTGGCTGGTTGTTTTTAAGAGTTGAGTTAGAACCTCTGGACGCGCTTGTCCTTTATCTTGACGCCCATAACTAAATGAATTGCGACTTTCCCAGGTTTTACCTAATTCCTCTCCCGATTCCCAGTTTCCATCCGTCACTTGGTCATTGACTAAGGAACCAAAATCACCCGCTGGATTAGAAAATAATCGGGCAGAATTATTCTGGATTCCTTGGGCTTCTAACGCTAAGGCGTGTTTGCGAATAAAATTCTGATCTTCGGGTTCCTCCGCCTCCGCCGCCCGTTTAAATAAGTCATCGAGTAATTCAATGATATTCACAAAACTATCCCGAAAAATACCCGATAAATTTGCCAAGACATCAATCCGGGGATGTCCCACGTCTGCTAAGGGTTGTAACTCATAGCGAACAATTCGCCCCGTTCCTTCTTTGATGGGTTCTGCCCCCACTAATTCGAGTAAAATCCCCAAGGATTCTCCTTTGGTTTTAATTGCATCCAATCCCCATAACATCACCGCCACGGTTTCCGGATAGTCTGCCTGTTCTTGGAGGTGTTGGGCGATAATTTTTTTGGCAATCTCTCGTCCTCGTTGATAGGCTCCCGGTGAGGGCATCCGATAGGGGTCTAAGGCATGAATATTTCGTCCGGTGGGTAATACGCCTACACCATCTCGTAATAAGTCGCCGCCCGGTGCTGGGGGAATGTATTCTCCATTTAATCCCCGTAATAGATTGGTCAGTTCATCAGTATTTTGCTGTAATAAATGGGCAATTGTTTCTATTTCAGTAGCAAGGGAATCGGATTTGCCATTTTTATCCTTAACCAGAGATGTTGTCGATAATTGAGTCGTTTTATCATCTCCTATTTTATCCATTACCTCCTTAACTAAATCCGCTGCACCATTGTCGCCAAAATAAGCGTTTAAGTAACTCGCCAAGGCTTCTGAGTTTGGCGGTTCACCCAAGGTATGCAATCCGGAGGAAAATAGTCGTTGTTCTACGACTTGTAAGTATTCATACAATTTGACTAGATAATGATTAAATGCTTCAGCGCTGAATAAACGGACATTATCAGGTGTGAACGTAATCCCTAATTTCTTCGCCTCATCAAAGGGACAATCAGCATCTAAGCCACTATCCACAATTTTCTGACAAATGTCAGGTTTTAAGGCATAGTTTTTATCTGGATCTTCTCGGTACTCAGCAATTAAATCTCGCAGTGCGACTAATTCTTTATACAATCCCGCCCGCCCATAGGGAGGGACATTATGAGAAATTAGGACACCATAGCCGCGCCGTTTTGCCAAAATGGATTCTGAGGGATTATTGGCAGCATAAATATAGAGATTGGGTAGATCACCGAGCAAAATATCTGACCAAGAATAGCCCGTATTTCCTAATGGAGAACCGGGCAACCATTCTACTGTGCCATGCATCCCAAAGTGAACCACAGCATGAGGGTTAAACTCATGATGGAGCCATTGATAAAACGCGGCATATTGAGGATGAGGTGTCATATCCCGTTCAAACATTAACCGCATCGGATCACCTGAAATACCTAACGGAGGTTGTACGCCTATCCAAATATTTCCTAATTGAATGCCACCAATTTGCAACTCATCCCCGTAGGTTTTAATCCCGGTTCCGGTGAGGGATTTCCACTGCTTTTCGATGCGAGTGGTGAACAGATAGCCGAGCCATTTTTCTAGGGTTTTAACGTTGACGGAGTTTGTCGGTGAACCCTCATGACTCATTGCTTCATCGGCTTCTTTAACCCGACGGATAAGTTCTTCGCCATCCTCCGGTAACTCGCCAACGGTATAGCCTTGCTGCTTGAGGGCGTGGAGGACTTTCAGGAGCGATCGCGGTACATTGAGTAAAGCTGCTGTTCCTGTCGCCCCATATCCGGGCGGGAAACCATAGAGAATGATGGCAATTTTCCGTTCTGAGGTGGGTGTCTGTCTCAGTTCAATCCAACGCTTCAGACGCCCAGTTAACCGTTTCACCCGTTCGGGAATCAGATAAATATCCTCTCCCACCAATCCGCCCAGAGGAACCGTGTCAATTGCCCCATCTAATTCCGGTAATGCATAGAGTACCACCGATTGCAAGCCACCAATTCCTTGTCGCGTCCAAGAGTGAATATCCTGAATCAGTAACGGTGCGGCGACAATATAGGGAACATTTTTCGCCGTGAGGATGCGTTTTGCCACCTCAACTTGACGCCCTGCTTCCATAGAACCGGCGGGTCCTCCGACTAATGGAAAGCCAATTGTAGAAACAATTGCATCAACTTCAACAGCGTCTTTGGATAAAGAGGGTGTATCAATTGTTCCCTGTTTTCGTTGGGCAGTTTCATCCGCCGAACTCAGCCAATCTCGCACAGCCACATGTCCTTCCACACCATTAATAAAGATAGGAACAGGGATTAATCCAGCCTTCTCAAACTGGCGAATTAATTGAGGAATATACTGTTGTTTAGAGACAACATGTTTGCGGTAAAGGAGAATCCCGACAACGGGAAGAGATCCCCCCCAGCCCCCCTTAATAAGGGGGGTGTTAGAGGGAGATGGGGAGGAAGCATTATTGTGCTTTTGCCGATACCACTCCAGATAATGCCGTGGCAAGGTAAAATACCCGTCATAGTCGGGATGTAATAATCCCATGTTGGGGGTTTCGACTGGTGGGGGAATGTCTCCAACTTGTAATCCTAAGTATTTTTCAGCGAGTACCCAAAACATTGAAGCCACGTTTTCCGAACCGCCAGCATTCCAATACCCGTAGATAATCAGCCAGTTGCGTAAATCCTGAACTTTTTTCGCCGGAATATATTTCAGCAGCTTGGGACCCGTCTTCAAAAAGCTGATGTAACCCGCGAGTTTATCTTCTTCTCGTCCATTACTAAATTTATCCAGAATAAACTTAATCGGCTTGGGCATTCCTTTGGGCTTGTCGCCAATTTTAAACGCCCCGATTTGAGTCAGACTCATTAATTCTAGGGCGGATTCAAAGACAAGGCGGATGGGGATATGTTGCGTTCTCTCCCGCAGCCATAATACTTGGTCATAATCAAACAGCAGACTGGCGAAGAAGACATCAGCATCCTGGAGGGCGGCGGCGACGATATCCGGTTCTGTGGTCAAGGATTGGTCGCTAAATACGCGAATATCCAAGTCTGGACAGCGCTTTGTCGCCCAATCAGCCGCTTGGCGGTACAAGTCGGCGTTGAACGATTCAAACCCAGCGATTAAGACGATGCGTTTCATAGACCCAAGCCCGAACGATTTCTTCATCCTTCGATCTTAAAGGGTCTGGGGGATAAAATCCTGTTTTGTCTAGATTGTTCCAGATGTTGTATGCAACGTCTCTACACAGGTTTTGCGATTCGTTGCTACACCAAAGCTGCACTTCGGGCTGTGGCTGCTTTCAATTCAGCCTCGACAAGACTATCGAGTTCAGCTTGTTGTTCTGGAGGTACCGTCTGTCCGCGATCGCGTGCTGTTCGCCATTGATTCATCAATTCAGATAAACGCTGTTGTTCAAAAGCACTAAAAAACCAGTCAGGACGAAAACTTTGGAGAATTAGTAGGGTATCTAATTCATTCCCTTCTAACTGAGCGGTCAATGCATCTAGCGCTTCACCTGCGGTTTTACCTGTTGATTGCTTGTTACCTGCAATCGCTCGATAAAGTCTACCACCGCTCGCATTGGATACTGGCAAGATAGCAACTGTCGTCATGTCTTTACCGGAGAGTCTCTTGTTCACTGATTATAGTTGGTTCAAGGCTGGCGATCGCACGGCTGCGTAGAACCTTATAACCCTACCCTAACCCTCCCTAAATCGACCCCTCCCTAACCCTCCCCTTGCCAAGGGGAGGGAACTCGAACGGCTAAAATCGCGTAACTAAACAAAACAAAGCCCGCCGAGGCGGACTTTGGAAAAATTAGGGAATTATTCACCATTTACAGAAGTTTGATATTCGAGAAATTAAACTCCTGAACGGATTCTTTACCATCAGTCTCCGTGCGAATAATGCGCTGGGTCAGGATAACATAGTCGCCAACCTTTTCGTAATTATCTTCAAACACACTTTTACCGCCCTTTTGTTCACCCGTTTTGGGGTCATGGTAGACGGAATCATAACGGTGAGAAAGATAACCTTCGCCCGTGTTGTGGGAACTAAAGGTGTTAATCGTAACGACAACACCGTGAATGTGACGGTGGACGTGGGTTACTTCATTATCACGGACTTTATAGCGATCGCCTTCTGCTTTACCACCCATTAAAAGTTCCACAGCACCTGTCTCATCGGTATCCCCGAAGGAGAAGGTGTTCTTTGCGTGGGTGTCTTCAAAGGAACGACGAACCCGGTGAATCGCGGTTTCCCAAAGTTGAGAGTGAATCGCTTGCTTGGCGTCTTCGTCTTCGACATCGAAGACTTCGGCTTTCATATCCGGGTTAACCCGAACCTTCCCTGTAACTACCTGATCATCCTGTTTGAATGTCACATCTGCGGTGTAACCGGGGAAATCTTTATCCCAGGTGTAGCGGTTCTCATACGCCGCCCGAAAGAAATCACGCGCTGATGTTTGAACTCCAACCATCTGCTTCTCCTATATGTTTACTTTTGCGTTGCTGTAAACTAGCATAGTCGGGACTATCTAGCCTGTATAGACCCCAAGTGGGTACTGTCTGCGTAAACTACGCCACTGGGGAGCAGGGGAAAATAGTGAGTGGTGCAAGATGTAAGTTAAACGGCAAAGATTTTAACATCAACCCCATTTATTGACTTACAACTTTTAATTTATAGGTGAGACAATTTTTAACGTTTTAACCACAGGAATTATAGCTTCAGTTGCCAGGATAAATTGCTTTCTAATAAAAGGAGAAGTCATCGCGGACAGAAGACCCCCGTAATCCAGGTTAAAATTCACTTCATCTCCAACTTGTAAGTTGTGGTTCTTGCCGTCGAGAATAATATGATCACTGCTAGCTCCGAGTATTTCTAGCTTTTTCTTCGATTTCAAGCTAGATACCAGAACGTCCTGCCTTCCCAAAGCAATAATCACTCTCTGGCTAATTCCTCGATCTGAGAAACTAGGAACGTTTCCAAAAGCATCTTGACAGATCTCGCCAAATGGTAGGGAGGGCTTTGTCTTGGACTCAATAACTTCGGCAACGAGTTTGAATGCCTCTGTGTGTAAACCTGGAATCGCTTTTCGGTTCACAGTTTCGCACCCTAAAAGGATGGATTCACCCAAGCGAAGATTGTTGATATTGCCGATATATTGAGCCGATTTATACCATTCATAATTAGCCGAATTACCGCCGGATATTATTTCCAAATCAATCTGAAATTCTTTTTTGATGTCATTAACCAGTTCAGACAATTTATGCATATTTTTATTGTCTGGCTTTACTCCACCATAACAAGCCAAATTGCAGCCAATACCAACAATTTTTATATGGGATAGAGAAAGAGTTTTTCTGATAAATTGAGAAAGATCACCAGGAAGTACCCCTTCCCGCAGATCTCCCAACTCTACCATCACAATTATTTGATGATTTCTATTATGTAGTTTTGCATAATAGGAAAGTTGCTTAATCGTCTCGATTTCAGTGTTTAGACTAATGTCTACACTTGTAACCACAGCTTCAGCCTGACTGAAAGGAGTGCGTAGAAGCACAAACTGAGTGGATATCCCAGCATTTTTCATTTTTTGAATGTTTTCAATGCGAGAGTCAGCAATAAATCTGACTCCACCTTGAATCATTGCCTCGACAATAGAAGGTTCTCCTAGCACTGCTTTGGAGACTCCCATCAATGAAATTCCTCTGTGCCCATAAAGTTCACATAGCATTCGGGCATTGTCCCGTATTTTAGATAGGGAAATTTCTATCCTTGGCATAAACAATTTCATTGATTATTTCCAGACGATTACGTCTACCTCATTCCCAATACAGGCATTTTTTCTAAAGTCTTCCGCTTGATAATTTGATTCAAGTTGGGAAAATGATCACCTAAAGCTTGAATGATTTTTTGGCATCCATGATTCAAGACATCCATTGTCGGCAATTGAAACTGCCTCTCATAATCCTCTATGATTGTCAAAATCTCTTCATCTGCTAGGTTTTCATGGCTTAATGCAATCGCCATAACTTTAGCTTGAGAAATCGCTTCAATCAGTTTAATTTCGCTTTCAACAGTTGGCATTGACAAATGAGGAAAATCGCACCGAAATTTCCTAGCTGGTGGATGTTGAAGGATAATACCATCGGGCATACTTCCTTTCAAGATGCCGAGAGAACCCATAAAAGCGGGATGACTAACGGCACTCTGTCCCTCAACTAAAATGATGTCGGGACGTTCGTTGTCAAAGGCTTGAATAATAGAGTTTTCTATTTCACCAATCACAAATTGGGAAATCAGAGCATCAATCGATATGCCATACATTGCTCCCTGCATCAAAGCAGTTTGACCCGTCGCTACCAATACTGACTTTATGCCGAGAGTGTTGAGGGACTTGTTGAGTTCTATTGCGGTTGTCATTTTGCCGCAAGCACAATCTGTACCTAATATGGCGATTACAGGAACATTAATTTTAGAGAGTTGACCCGTAAAGACGTGCAAATCTTGTAATTGTGGAGGTTTTCTGATATCTTTAATTTGGATATTATGTTGGGCAGCCATCTGGGTAAACTCTTGATCTTCAGAGAAAAACTGATGAAGACCGTTAATGATATCCATTCCTTTTTCCATGGCTTCTAAGATAAGAAGCCGTTCTGCCTGGGATATAAAGGCATCTAAAGGAGCTTTGCCATAAATGTAACAGTTGGGAACCTCTGAAAGGTTAATTAATGCTTCATTTAAATTAGCAAAAATGGGTATACCATTCTTTTCTTGCCCTAATTCTTCCCCGGCGTCTTTACCCGCTCGTGAACTATCAATCACCCCAACAATTGTATACCGTTCAGAGTGTCGAACCAACCCAGCGGCAGTTTTTCCGTCGGCTAAACTAAATTGATTTTCGCAGTAAATTAAAGCCGTTTCTTTTCTGATTGTCATTTTAATTAGTTTCTTTTATTTTTTTTACTCATCAGGATAGTTTTTGGTAATTGCCAAGTATTTCGACAATTTAGAATTTTATCTACATACTTGAAATCCTTTCCTGGAAAGCTTCCTGTTAAACTGTCCCTTAAACCGTCTTGGAGAAACTTCTATTTAAGCTAGCCATTTCAACCACAGCCTCTCGGTGAAACTGAATCACACAAGAGGCTGATTCCCGATAATGGATACGGCTACAGGTAGATACTTTTAGTGTGATCGTGTTAGGGGTCGAATCGAGTAACCGTTGCACCGTACAGGGTTGCCTCTTATTCTTGCAGTAGGCAATGATGCGATCGCCAACTTTAATATCGAGTGCTTGAATGTTCATTAATACTCCTCCTTTGGGTCAATGAATTGGCTGTGTCAGTCGTATCCAGCACGAAAAACGGTTTATCGGTACGACTCAACCGAGGGACCATTAATTGTCTTGGAGGTGTCGTGATTGGCTAAGGCTTTTATTGCTCAAAGCCCGTCAGATCATCAAGAGTAGATTTCTCGCTCCTAGCTACTCTACTGTGGTAGTACCTCTTCAGAGTAGCATATAAAAATGGCAAATTATATCAAAATAAAATTTTTAGCGTCAAGATAATGTCGCTATACTGTAATTACTGTTCACCCCGATAAAAAAAATGAACTCTCCTAAGCGTTCAGGTTAAACCATGCTGACTTATTTAACAATTCGTTCAAAATGATAGATTATGACCGTGCCAAGTACGATGAACCGTTCTCTCCACAGTTTCTTCCAAGCGATCGCAGATGCTCGTGATGAGCAGGAACTTCGCCTGCAAATCATGGACGAATTAGGGGAGCATTTTCAGGCGCAGTATTGGGGGCTGTGTCTGCTCAACGAAGATTCTCACGCGGCTGAGGTGCAGATGCAAGGGGGAGCGGATACGGAGGGGTTTGTCGCCGATTACAATAAGCTGGCGCGAAAGGTCGATCCGGTGTTACGCTACGTCATCGAACACCATGCTCCCGCCCATGAACAACTGGTATTCTCTCCAGAGGTTTGGAAACAATCTGAACTGTACCAGAATTGTTATGCTCGCTACGATCACGAACATGTGATGATGGGTCCGATTGTCAGTGGGGGGCGTTTAATGGGTGGGGTATATTTTGCCCGTGCTTCTGATGCGCCTGCGTTTGATTATAAAGATTTGGCTGACTTAACCGGATTATGCTTGCATTTATCATCACGTCTGGCTACCTTGCGATCGCAAGCCAAAAAATCCCAGTCTCTCGTCGCTAATCGCCTCACTCCACGAGAACGGGAAATTGCTGATTTAGTTGCTAAGGGGTTGACAAATGCAGAAATTGGTGCAGAACTTTGGATTACCCAAAATTCAGTAAAACAGGCGCTGAAACGGATGTTCCGTAAGTTGAATGTCTCGGCGCGTGCGGAGTTAGTGGCGCGATTGCAAGATACTGTGTAGAGACATTACATGCAACGTCTCTACAATCGGGTAAGAAAAGGGTTCAATAATGTCATACAACCCTAGATATTGCCAGAAAGAAATCAGTTTACAGGAAAATTCCAATGTAGGGGCGGGTTTAGGAACTCAATGAACGGGTAAATCCATACATTTCATACAAAACCCGCCCTTCAACGGTATTGAACCTAACCGATAACCTCAATTCAAAATCCACCACTTACGGTTAAGAATAGGGCGGGTTTCGTTGTTTTATTTGGGGTGTGTCTACTTAATTTAACCGACAAACATCAATTTATTGTAAAAATTTTGCCCTCATGTTTAAAATCTTAGCAGAGTCTGAGCTATAAAAAATCCGATTGCCAAATGTGAACAGCACGTTGAGCCAAATGCCTCTGGCGTGCAGCAATTGTATCCGGGTTCCATTCTTCAGCCGTAATTCGTTGAGTGAGCTGATAGACACTCTGCTGATATTTTTCTTGCTTACTCTGATAGTTTTTCTGCCCAATATCCCGATTAAACGAGGGTTCTAAGAGGGTCAGATTTCCCAGACGATAAACCATTTCCTCTATTTGCCGCTCCGTAAAATATTGCCGCCATTCATCGGTGGGCACTTCCGGGAGAATATGTTCGATAGAAAAACTATTTTCCTCCACCTGTATACCTGACGCATCTACCTCTAACTGACTGAGGATATAACGAACCAGTCTACGCTTTTGCCCTTTTGTCGAGATTGAGAGTAGAGAAAAATCTTGTTTAAATTTTTCGTCGGTGACATATACCGGACGAAGAGTATCAAATACTTGTCGTGGCGTTGTGATAGTTCCTTCAGCAATATTAGTGGCAATAGCATTGTAAAGGGATTCTAATTCATTCGGATTTAAGCGGCTAACAATACTATAGCGGAACGAGATGATAACGATAAGCTTAAGTAAGCGCGTAAAATTGTCCGGAGAAAACCGCTGATAGGCAGCAAATAGAGTCGGGTAAGCCTGTTTGACTCGAAATAAATTCAACTCACGGATGTAAGGTTGGTTCTCCGGAGTATCACGCCAGAATTCATCATTGGGATTGCTGAGGGCGACATATAAACCACTAAAGTTCTCAAGCTGATCCAATAAATCAAACGCTTTGGTTGCATCATTAACCGATGATCGAACCAGCTTGAATAAACGTTCACGCCGCACTCGAGTATGTTTTAAACTCAAATAGTAACGCAGAAATTCTGGGAACTTCTCCATCTGAACCGTATTGATAATGCGTCGCCATTGGCGCTGTGCTTCTTGTAAGTCATCAGGTCCTCGAAAGAGTGAGAAGAGGTAATTTTTCAACAAGTCAGTGGAGGTTAACTCTATTCCTCTAGCATTTAATGTCTCAAAAACCGTATAAGCATTCAGTTCATCTTCAACGCTGATTTGAATTAACAGCAGTCCTTGAGCCACGGTATCGGTAATAAACATTGCCAATTTTTCGCCATCTTGAGTCACCTCTGGCAGTTTTTCTAATTGAGTAAAGAAGTATTCAAAAGCTTGCCATAGGAGTTGATTTGATTTCGAGAGAGAACGAATATTTAGGGGTTTTCTCAGGTTAACTAAATTACTTTGATAAAAATCATTATTATTTTCATTCAAAATCAGTTTACTTGAATATCGTAGAGAACGAGGGTCTCGATCGCCGAGATAAGTACGCTTTAGAATTTCTTGTCGTTCTTGGTTAGCTTGAGGATCAATGCCTTTCTCAACCAGCTTTTGGAGCATTTCAATAACAGCAACGGCAATAATACTAAGTGTGGCTAGGCGTTGCTGACCGTCAATAATGGTAAACGATTGATCAGTCGTCCCAGAACGTTGCAGGACAATGGCTCCCATATAATGACTGATACTAACATTATTATGCAGCATTAAAATATCCTGCCAAAGGTCTTCCCAATTCTCCTCTGTCCAGGAATAATCCCGTTGAAACGGCGGAACTCGATAGATTTTTCCGTTGCTAATTAAATCGCCGAAGCTAGTTGTGCGAGTATCTAGAAGGTTAATCCGAACCATAAACAAAGAAAATAGCGATCGCGGGTGGTGGAGAATGGGCGGGTTTTGTTGTTTTATATGGGGTGTGTCCACTGATTTAATCCCTAAACCCGCCCCTACACTATCATGGTGCGATCGCGGGTGGTGGGAAATGGGCAGGTTTGGTTATCAATGGAGTCAACTCGATTCGGTATCACTGGCTTGGAGGAGATGGGGTATCCGGAACAGTTTGCTACACTAAGGTTAACAAATAGATAGCAACAGATGGTTACGGGTGTAGGAATTACGGACACTATAAAAAGCTTAAACGATCTGCGGGTGCGCTGTAATTTGCGTCAGGCGGATGATGATCGTTTTTTCTGTGAGTGGGTTGGCAATTTACCTGAACTCGACGAACAAGAAGAGGCGGGTATTACTCGGATTAAGCAACGCTATGATTATCATCGTGGCGATGGTTTGTTATTGGAAGGTACGATTAATCTGGTGGTGGTTTCGCCACTATTGGAACTTGCAGGGTTTCTTGATCCACCTTTCCGCATTCGTTCGCCTTATGGGGTTGGGTTAGAACTTGATGATCCTGAAGAAACGATTCGCGGTTTAATTGATACGCTGGTTGTACAAGAACAACTTTGGATTTTGGTAATTGAGTCGAAGCGAACCAGTATTCCGGTTCCGGCAGCTTTACCGCAGTTACTGGCTTATATGTTAGCGAGTCCCCAGCGGGGGAGTTCAGCATTTGGTATGGCGACAAATGGGGATGAGTTTGTGTTTTTAAAGCTAAGTCAAGGAGATAGTCCAGAGTACGATGTATCGCGGACTTTTTCGCTGTTTCCTAGGCGACATGAGTTAAGTGCGGTTCTACGGATTTTGAAACGGTTGGGACAAGCGGTAGTAGTGGCGTGGCACACCTAAAATGGTAGATTAGAATTGTAGGGGCGCAAGGCTTGCGCCCAGTTTAACCCTTCGACTTCGCTCAGGGTTAAACGTCAAATCTATTCCACAATTTTAGCTGTGTCAGTCCAGTAGAGTTATAGTATGTCCAGCAAATCACCCAGGATAAAAAATTATCCCAGTCTCCGAGTCTCCGCGTCAGTCCTAATTATGGGTATTCAAGCGAACATGATACATAATATGAGAGTATTTATCCCAGACTCCGAATAGTTAAAAGGTATGATCTAATGATAATACTCTGCAACAATAAGTGAGGAAGCTGATGAGCGAGGAGTTAATTACCAATATTTACAACGCCTTCGATCCATTTCAACCGTTAGAACCTGATGATCCAGTTTATGTGGACTGTCATCAAGTACGCGGGGATGAGAATATTTTTCGCGAGTTAGGCAAGAAAATTATCCGATCGAAACAACCCACTTGTCAACTTTACACGGGACATCGAGGAGTCGGCAAGTCAACGGAACTCAAACGGCTCAAAAACCATCTGGAAGAAAAAGGTTTTTTTGTCGTTTACTTTGCGGCGGATCAGGAAGATATTGACTCGGAAGATGCCCAATATACCGATATTCTCCTCGCTTGTACCCGGCATATTTTAGAGGAACTCGAAAATCTGGCGAGTCCCAAACCCTTGCAAGAGTGGTTGAAAGGGCGATGGGAATCTCTGAAGGGTTTAGCCTTGACAGAAGTATCTTTGGAAAAGGTGAATTTAGAGACGACAATCTCCCAATTTGCCAAACTAACAGCCACATTAAAAGCCGTTCCCAGTACACGAGAAACCATCCGCAAGCAAGTTGATATCCATTCAATTTCTCTAATTGATGCCCTGAATGAATTTATCACGGAAGCTAAGACCAATCTAAAAGACTCGAAACTAGCTGTAATTGCCGACAACCTCGACCGAATTGTACCTGTCACTCGCGCAGATGGACGCAGCAATCATGATGAGATATTTTTAGACCGATGCGGACAACTCAGGGCGTTACAGTGTCATGTTATCTATACTGTACCCATTTCATTAGTCTACTCGAATCGAGCTACACAAGTGCGCGATAACTACGGAGACTGCCAAGTTTTACCGATGATTATGGTGCGAAATACCGATAACTCGGTTTATGAACCTGGATTAAAAACACTCAAAGAACTGATAGGTAAGCGAGTCGGTCAATTTGCCCCTGATGCTTCCCTAGATACCGAAATTTTTGATCAATCTGAAACCATTGAGCGATTGTGTCTGGCAAGTGGGGGTCATGTGCGGGAAGTGATGCAGTTGATGCAAACAGCACTCGACTGGACAGATGATTTACCCATTACTAACAATGCCGTGCAACGAGCGATTACTAAAGCCCGTAATAACTATCGTAATGCAGTAGATGCAGAGGACTGGCAGAAGTTAGCCGAAGTTTCGGTTTCAAAAAGTATTCCTAACGATCTTGATTATCGCAATTTATTATTTAACCGCTGTTTGTTAGAGTATCGCCATGTCGATGAAACAGGAGAAATTAAGCGCTGGCATGATGCCCACCCATTGATTAAAGAAATTGATGAATTTCGAGAAGCGCTTGATACAATTAAGAAAGGAGAATCAGCATAATCCCGATGAAACCAATCCCAGCTAATTTTATTGATGATTTTTCTCTCGATTTAGGGGAAGAGTATCAACCGCTACGGCGTGCCTTAAAACGGCGCAGAGGATTTGGCTTGCTGTTTGTCCGCTGTTCTCCCGCCCAAGGGGAACGGTTGATTGCCAGAGTACGAAAGGATATTCCCCAGAAAACAGTTGATCTTTTATCCTTAGACGAACCTATTGATAATCTCTACGAAATTATTGACCATCTCCCGAACAAAGAAAAGCTGGATATTTTGTTTATCAAGGGGCTTGAAAAATCGTTGGTGGATTATATCAAGCCTGGGATTGGTGGAGAAGGTGACTATTATAAGGAAGACACTGTACCCCGCATTTTAGGTCATTTGAACCTTCAGCGAGAACGATTCCGCGATGATTTCCCGATTTGCTTTGTCTTTCTGCTGCCTTTATACGCTCTTAAATATTTCATCCGTCGCGCTCCTGATTTTTTTGACTGGCGTTCGGGAGTGTGGGAATTTCCGACGAGTTCAGACTTGGTTGAACAAGAAGCAAGCCACCTTCTTTCTAAAATTAACCCTGGAGAGATTTTAAGACTGGCTCCCCCCGAACAGGAGCGGAAGCAAAAACTATTGGAAATCAAAGAAATTCTGACAGAAGAGTATCAGATATTAAAGCAAAAAACTGCTTTAGTGCTTACACAAGGATGTCTTTTTTTGGCTGGCAATGAATCTGAAGACGCATTAGCTAGCTTCGAGCAATTCTTAGAACTCCAACCCAACAATGACCAAATTTGGTTGATTCGAGGAATGATACTATCTGACTTGGGAAGATATGAGGAAGCGAGCGCCAGCTACGATAAAGTTCTAGAAATCAAACCTGACAATCATCATGCCTGGTGCTTACGGGGTATTGCTCTATATCTCTTGAAAAGATATGAGGAAGCGAGCGCTAGCTACGACAAAGCTATAGAAATCAAACCTGATGACCATTATGCCTGGTATCACCGAGGTGATGCGCTATTTCATTTAGGAAGAGATGAAGAAGCGATCGCCAGCTACGACAAGGCTATAGAAATTAAACCTGACGATCAGGATACCTGGTTTCATCGAGGTATTGCGCTATATCATTTGGGAAGATATGAGGAAACGATCGCTAGCTACGACAAAGCTATAGAAATCAAACCTGACGATCATAATACCTGGTACTTTCGGGGTATTTCGCTATCTTATTTGGGAAGATATGAGGAAGCGATCGCCAGCTTCGACAAAACTCTAGAAATCAAATCTGATAATGGCGATGCCCGGTATCGTCGAGGTAATGCGCTATATGACTTGGGAAGACATGAGGAAGCGATCGCTAGCTTCGACAAAGCTCTAGAAATTCAACCTGACAATTATTATGCCTGGTACTTTCGGGGTATTGCGCTATTTCATTTGGAAAGATATGAGGAAGCGATCGCTAGCTATGAAAAAGCCATAGAAATTCAACCTAACAATCATCATACCTGGAATCTTCGGGGTAATGCGTTATCTTTGCTGGAAAGATATGAGGTCGCAATCACTAGCTTCGACAAAGCTCTAGAAATTCAACCTGACAATTATTATGCCTGGTTTTTCCGGGGTATGGTGCTATGTTTCTTGAAAAGATATGAGAAAGCGCTCGCTAGCTTCGACAAAGCTCTAGATATCAAACCTGATGACCATTATGCCTGGTATCACCGAGGTGATGCGCTATTTTTATTGGAAAGACATGAAGAAGCGATCGCCAGCTTCGACAAAACTCTAGACATCAAACCTGATAATGACGATGCTTGGTATCGTCGAGGTAATGCGCTATTTGATTTGGAAAGATATGAGGAAGCGATCACTAGCTACAACAAAGCCCTAGAAATTCAACCTGATAATCATCAGACCTGGTGCGTCCGGGGTATTGCGCTATTTTTATTGAAAAGATATGAGGAATCGATCGCCAGTTATGAAAAAGCCCTAAAATTTAAACCCGACTACCACTATGCCTGGTACTTTAAAGCTTACTGTTATGCTTTACAAGGTAATGTTGACTTGGCAATCGAGAACTTGCAGCAAGCTATCAAGTTGAATCCTGACAAATGCAGAGAAAAGGCTAAAACCGACTCAAATTTTGACAGTATTCGGGAAGATCAGCGGTTTCAAGGGTTGATAGACGGCTAAAAGGGAGAGTCTCAGTGAATACCCACTATCGTGAAGTCGCCTATCTATTATACGGTGACTAATGACTTATCTTCTTCCCATGACAGCAATGAATCGAGTTTTCCTGATTCTGAAAATGTTCGCGCCGCTAGCAAACAACGCAGCCAATCAACAGACATCTTGGCGGAATAAAGTCCTTCTTGTCCGCCAATAACGAGTTTTTCGGTTGCTTCAGGTTTGGATAAATCAACTAAATTATAAAAATCCAGATTATCGAAGGTGACTGAAACAACATATTTTCCAGCAGAACCACCGCCAATCGTCATGTAAGTCTCATCATCGGCGGCTAAGGTGACTAATGTTTGATTTTTTCCATTTAACTGGCGGATAGCTGTTTCTATCTGACTCCAATCCGGATTTTCGATTAAGTCACCTTGATTTTTGTTGCCAACCCATTTTTCTATTGATAAGTTTGATACAAACATCATGCGCCTAGTTGGTCAAAGTAATCCAATAATTATTAGGATAGGACTTACGTAAAGCCTCTATTCGTAGGGTGTGTTAGCGTAGCGTAACGCACCTTTGTCCCCATAAATGGTGTCGCTGCGAAAGAGTAAAGGGCGACCCAATCAAATTGAGTGGACACCGTTGTGGATTGGTGCAAGCGGGTCGCCCCTACGATAAACAATAAACTATATTCCGGAGCGATCGCGCTCTATCCTTCCTCCGGCTTTCGACCGATAATGGTACGATGTGGCGGGTCACTCGCCACGGTGACACGATGTTCAAATTCTACCGTCTGCATCAGTCCTTCTACATCCAAGGTGTAATAATCATCTGACCAAGGATCAGTGCTTTTCATGAATGCTTTAAAACCAAGCGATAGCGCGGTTTACCATTACGAAGCTTTTCTATCGCCTCATTCACCTGCTCAAAGCTGAAGGTTTCGGTAATCGGTTCAACGCCCTGTCGTGCGGCGAAGTCGATCATCCGAGCAATGGTGACTGGACTGCCTACGGGACTGGCTGAAATTGACTTTTGACCGACAATTAAGGGGAAAATTGGGGTGGATAGGGGATTGGGGATGACTCCAACAAAGTGTAACCGACCTTTGGGACGTAATGCAGCAATGTAGGCGTTCCAATCGAGGTCAGCACAAGCCGTGGAGAGAATAAAGTCAAAGGAATTCTGCACGGATTCTAAGGCGTTGACATCGCCCGAATTGATAAAATGAGTTGCTCCCAATTCCCGTGCTTCTGCTTCTTTGTCTGGACTACTGGAAAATGCTGTAATTTCACACCCCCAAGCCTGGAGGAAACGCAGCGCGATATGACCTAATCCACCAATACCAATCACGCCAACGCGATCGCTCGGTTTAATGTCAAACTGAACAATAGGGTTAAATACGGTAATCCCGCCGCAGAACAGAGGACCTGCGGTAGCGGGATTAACTGCCTCGGGTAGGGGAAACACCCAACTGTGATCAGCACGAACTTTATCCGCGAATCCACCATGACGACTGATAATAGTTCCTTCTGCGTTCGAGCAAAGGTTGTGATTCCCTGACATACACCATTCGCACGTCATGCAGGAACTCGAAAACCACCCTAATCCAACCCGTTGTCCTAGGTTTAGCGTTGTGACTTTATCACCCAATGCAGCAATTGTACCCACAACTTCATGACCTGGAACAAAGGGATATTCTGTCATTCCCCACTCGTTGTCCAGCATACTCAGGTCACTGTGACAAATCCCGCAATACTCGACATTAATCTCGACTTCTTCATCGCCGAGAGTACCGGGATCATACTCGAAGGGTTGGAGTTGTCCTCCGGGTTCATGAGCGGCATAAGCTTTGATCATGGTGAAATCTGTAATAGTTGCTGTCTTTCATATTAAAGGATTGAACCACCTTCTATTGGAAAAATGGTGTACCCTTAGTTACGGTTGATGGAAATAAAGCCAACTATACTAAGTTAGAGAAAGATTCCTCAAACTCTGACAAATGACCAATGACAAATGACTAATAACCAATGGAACAGGACGTTTTCCGCGAACTTGCTAACACGCTGCGATCGGCGATTGGGTTGCTGGATGGGGAACAGAACGCCCAACTCCGCCAAGACGCGATCGCACTCTGCGATTATCTGGAGAATCCGATTTTCCGTATTGCTGTTTTTGGTCCGTTTAATTACGGGAAATCAACCTTACTCAATGCTTTACTAGGGAAACGTACCCTACCTATCGACTTAATCCCCACCACAGGCGCGGCGATTCATATCTGTTACGGGAATGAATTACATACGCGCATTACCCTCAGTAATGGTCAACACATTAGCGAAAACGGTACAGATGTCCTGAAACAGTTTGCCATATTAGATGACCAACGGCGGATGCGGGAGGATGTAACCAATGTTGAGTTATTTTGTCCCCATCCGTTCCTGAAAACGGGGGTAGAATTGCTGGATTTACCGGGAACGGATGATCGGGAAGCCCAGGACGCTTTAGTTCGTGACCAACTGCTCTCGGCTGATTTAATTATTCAGGTTCTCGATGGGCGTAAGTTGATGACATTAGGGGAACGAGAACACCTGAGAGATTGGTTATTGGATCGGGGGATTACTACGGTTATTTTTGTGGTGAATTTCCTGAATTTATTGGAACCCGACGAGCAGAAACAAGTCTATAACCGTTTGCTGTTTGTAGCGGAAAGTTTCCGATCGCAACTTCCCAATAATATCAGTAATATCTATCGCGTCGATGCTCTCCCCGCCTTACGCTATCGACTCAAAGGCGATACTGCCGCCGCCCAAACCACGGGGTTAGATATGCTGGAATCGGCGCTGCAAAGCATTGTCGCCACGCGCCATGAAACCCTCGCCATCCGCTTTCCCCGTGTGGAAGCGATCGCGTCTCAAATCCAACAGGCTGCAACCGTGAAAGTGCAAGCCGTTTCTGCTGAAATTGCGGTGGCTCAACAAAAGCATCAAACCAAATTAGAGATTAAACAAAAAGCCCAAAACCTGATCCAAAAAGGATTCGCCGCCAGTGTATCGGATTTCCAAGGATGGCTGTATTTACCGAAACTTTTAGAACGCTATCAATCGGAACTGGTTTCAGCGCTACAACAGGGTACATTTAATCTGTGGGAACAAGGCGGTTTTAAAGAGGCGATTCAGGAACATCAACAGGGAATTGTTAAATGGGTGCATCAAGCCAGTGAATTTTTTGATCGCCAACCCCCCACTGATCTGATAATTCCCTTTCCCAAACCCCCAGAAGTTAAGCTTCCTGAACCCCCACCCCAAGCGAAAGGAACCAAGGGCGTTACTCCAGTTGCGATCGCGACAGGATTGGGTTGGGTATTTGGTGGACCCGTTGGTGCGGCGGTGGCGGGTGGGGCGACGTATTTGTTGAATAAAAATCCCAGCGATTCTGCACCGCCAAAATCTTCGACGGCTTATGTAGAACAAGTGACTCAAGCTTATACTGATGCGGCGACAGAGTATCTAAGTTGTTTTAGCCGCGAGGCGGTTTCCGCTTTGGAAGCCTATGAGAAACTGGCGGAAACGGTGATTAATGTTAATTTGACGAATGAACCATTAAAATTGACAATTGAGCATCATCAGTTACAGTTATTGCAAAATGTTTTAGCGAATTTGGAGCAAGAATTGGAGCGGGTGCGGTTAGCCCTGAATTAAAGCCCTGAACTAAAGTTCGGGCTGAAAGCTAAAACCCGTTAAAACGGGTTCAAATCTTTTAATGGAGTAAGCTTTAGCTTACTTAAGCTTTGGGTTCCGGAAATTTATTTCCCGGCTATAGGTTAAATTTAGAATAGCAACATTATAGGAGTCGCCCTGAACTCAAGTCGCCCTGAACTCAAGTACTCTAAGAGAAGCCGCTCCGCGTCTACGGGCTAAAAGCTAAAACCTGTTAAAACGGGTTCAAATTCTTTAATGGAGTAAGCTTTAGCTTACTTAAGCTTTAGGTTCCGGAAATTTATTTCCCGGCTACTTTTGATAACGCCATTTTTGCGCCCGAACCACACCAACTAATTTAATTCCACTCTCAATTTGAGCAAATCGCTCTTGTTTGACGGATCGCGCTGAACTCTCCTGCACAGAGGTTAAGCTATAACTCAGGAGTGCCAAGACTAATGCCGTGGCGGTTAAATTACACGTAAATCTTATGTTAAACATTGCCCTGAAATAACCTTACTCAATCACTGGCAAGACTCCAGTGGTAAACTCAGCTATGACTTGGTGATGGAAAATCACCGGGATAAAACTTCCTGTCAAGTAAAATAATAAACTAAAAACCCTCCTAAATAACTTCAGTAAACTTACTGAAAAATTTGCGGCTGTTCTATCAGCCATTTCGCGTAGATTCACCGAACAATCTTCATAAAATGAAGATTTGATGAAGATTATGGGTAGTTTACCGATCGCTTGGGCGACTCAGGTACGGCAATTAGGCGATGGCTAAATAGGGCTGACAACGCCATAACCGTTTACTTGCCAGTCAAGCTCAAGTTAAATATGATCATTTCTGGTTAAAACTTCCAGCATGAATATAATGCCCAAAAGCATCACGATAAGAACAGATTCCATAACTAAATCTCCTGCTGTCAATACTTCAACAGTAGAAAAATATAGTTTGGTTTAGAGAGGATAATAGGTAACTCTTTTGATTGACTATTAAATAACCAATCCATCTCGCCCAATCTGTAGCTTGGGTAACATCTGGATATGTACAGTTTGCCAATTGGCACGGCTACAATGGCACTTCTCGATTGGGTGCAATACAGACTGGGGCAGGGTGTGGGGTGTCGGGTGTGGGGTGTCGGGTGTGGGGTGTCGGGTGTGGGGTGTCGGGTGTAGTGGCTTGGCAAGCTTAAAACGAATGGCACTGACTTAAGCTGGGTTCGTAGTAGGCACGAAGCGTGCCAGAAGCGCTAAAGCGCTTACTACAAACTCTAAAGTCAGTGGCATTCACCTTAAGTCAGTGGCATTCAGGTTAAGACATTCTCTACTGTTCCCTGTTCCCTGTTCCCTGTGGAGATTAACTGATGTCCTAACGTTTCTTCGTAGTGCTATATAACCAATTAATCATCCCGTCTGGCAAGATAATTTTAGTGCGAGTGTTCGTATCAATACAAACATGGCGAGTTAAGGCATCTGCTAGGTGTCGTTGCGGTGAAGCAGCATCGATAACCTGATACTTAATTTCAAACTTGCTATCACTTAGCCGTTGAGGTATCCCATCAATCAGCAGCTTGTCTCCACAAAACATGGGCTGGAAAAAGTCTACACTACTGTGGATAATTGGCACAGCCACAGCAGCGTGGCTAAAAAATGTCTTGAGATTAATACCCGCCTTGGCTAGGGAGTCTTCATAGGCTTCGTGACACATTACCAAAACATTGGCAAAGTAGACGACACCAGCAGCATCGGTATCTTGAAAGCGGACGGTGCGGTTATAGGTAAAGGACATGATTGAGCTTGTTAAGCTTAATGGCACGCTGGTTAAGGCTGGTGGGTTTCGACTTCGCTCAACCCACCCTACGGTATATCACGGGTTGTGGCGGTAGGGGTTTGGTTCCTAAATCTAGGGGTTTGGTTCCCAAACCCCTACCTCTCGGTGGGTTGACTATTCTGTTCACTTAGAATTCCCCAATGGAGGCTGACTCGGACGCCACCGCTTTTTTTCTCGCCGTTGTTTCCAGTCCCGAATGGCAATCGCCTCTTTTGCGGCGGGAGTGCGATAACCCTTGCGGTTACTTTCATCTTGATTAGCTAAGGTGCTAGTTTTCGGGTGGGGTTGTTTGACTAAATACTGCGCCAGATCATCGTAGGGTGATTTAAAATTCAGGTCTTGCAGAATGTGCCGAACTGAATGATAACGATTCGTCAGCGATACATTCGTCATTTTCCGCAGCACTTGAGTCAAAGGCTGACTGATATGCACCAAGCGTTCCCAGTATAAGGCACCCGTTTGGCGATCGCTCTCAAAGTTTAGAGGCGCTTTTCCGGTTAGCAGGTAAAGACAGGTCATCCCTAGGGCGTAGATATCACTGGCAAATACCGGGCGCAGCGAAAACTGTTCGGGTGGGGCAAATCCGACAGTGCCGATAAAATGAGTTGAGGCGAGTTTCATGCTACTGTCTAGGGCTTGCACCAACTTTTCCTTAACCGCGCCGAAGTCAATCAACACCAGCCGACCATCGTCTTCGCAGCGGATAATATTTTGTGGCTTAATATCTCGGTGAATCACCTTATTGCGGTGAATGTAGTCGAGTAGGGGTAGCATTTCCGCCAAAAACTGTCTGATGGCTACCTCAGATAAACATCCACTCCGCCTGACTAGCCGTGCTAAGGTTGAACCACGGACATATTCCTGAACTAGAAAAAATTCCCCCTCAGTCTCGAAGTAATCGAGTAACATGGGAATCTGAGAGTGACTACCCAGTTTGCCGAGAATTTTTGCCTCTCGTTCAAAACGCTGGCGAGCATTCTCCAAGGCTTTCGGGTCATCAACTTTGGGGCAAAGTTGCTTAATCACGCAAAGCGGTTGACCCGGTAACTCAGCATCTTTGGCGAGAAAGGTGACGCCAAACCCACCGCGCCCCAACATTCGCAAGATCTCATAGCGATCGCAAAAGAGTTCATTTTGACCGCAAAGCTGACCAAGTTGGGTTTGCTGTAAAATTTCCGAGTGGAAGGAAGACAGGTTTCCCGGCGCAAAATTCATTTTTCCAGAATCAGATGGTACAAGCTCTCCAGCCTGTTCTTAGTTTAGGCAAAGATCTTATCTTTCTTCAAATTTACACGATGCCCCGATAAGTGGCACAATAGATATTTCCTATTCGTGAATAAATGTAGGCGACCGAAGCGATTAACTTCTCTCAAAATAAACCGTTGATCGGTAATAATAGAGCAGACGTGCAACAATGACTATGCATCCAAAACTACAAAAAGCCTTTGAACACCGCCAAGTCCTCAAAGTTATTAGTGGCTTGAATAACTTTGACTCCCAACGGGTGAGTGCTACCGTTAAGGCGGCGGATCGGGGTGGTGCGACGTTTGTCGATATCGCCGCTGATCCAGATTTGATTCGTCTTGTAAAAGGGTTGACAAATCTACCGATTTGTGTATCTGCTGTGGAACCCCATCAATTTGTCAGTGCGGTAGAAGCCGGGGCAGATTTGATAGAAATTGGGAATTTCGATAGCTTCTACGCCCAAGGGCGGCGGTTTGAGGCAGCAGAGGTTTTAGCCTTGACCCAACAGACGCGATCGCGCTTGCCTGATATTACTCTATCCGTTACTGTTCCTCACATCCTGACATTAGATCAGCAAGTGGAACTGGCAGAAAAACTGGTGCAAGCCGGGGCAGATATTATTCAAACCGAAGGCGGTACCAGCAGTCAACCTCGTTCGGCGGGAACATTGGGCTTAATTGAAAAAGCCGCCCCCACGTTAGCCGCTGCATCGGAAATTTCTCGCGCCGTATCTGTACCTGTACTCTGTGCTTCTGGCTTATCCAGTGTTACCGTACCCATGGCAATTGCCGCAGGCGCGGCTGGCGTTGGCGTGGGTTCAGCGGTGAATCAGTTAGACAATGAAGTAGCGATGGTTGCGGCTGTCCGCAGTTTGGTGGAAGCCTTGGCAACGGTTGAAACCGTAGGGGCGCACAGACGTGCGCCCGATTCAATCGGCAAATCTATCCGACAATTTTAGCTGTGTCAGTCGGGTAGTGGCATGGCACACCTAATTTAGATCCAGAAACCGTAGGGGCGCACAGACGTGCGCCCGATTCAATCGGCTAAAAGGGTTTGAATCGCGGCTACAATAATTTCTGGTTCATCAACCCAGACAAAATGACTACTCCGAGTCGCAGCTATTTGAGTACAATTGCTTGACAGCTTAAGCAGTTCAGCGTGCATCTGATCCCGCAACGTATCAGCCGCTTGAATTGGCATATAAAAATTCCAGATTGAACGCTTGAAGAAGGTATGCGCTTTGATACTTACCAGAGGAATATTACCCAAACTTTTCACCTGACTCACTTGATAACTACTTCGGTCTAAATTCCACAATTCACGCCACATGGTTAACCAGTGACGATAATGATAAAACGAACGCTTGACCTGTTGTCGCGTTTTTGGCGGAAACTGACGCAGCTCTTTTTTCAGCAACTCAAATATGCCAATTGTACCTAAAATTCTGACAATTCCCAGGATTGAACCCAAGATTGACATCGCAAATCCCGACAGAAAAAATAATTTTAATCCCCGCAGCATCAAAGGCATCTTTAACATGGCGACTTCATGAAGTCCATCTGTTAGGACAATTCCCACCACTTTTTCCGGGAACTGGTGAGCATAAAGCCTGACATTATAGCTCCCAAACGAGTCTCCGACCAAAATATAAGGTGGTTGAATCCCTGCTAAGTTGAGGAGACTATCTAATTCTTGAACAATTTCTTGCGTCGAACGCGATTTCGGACTGGAATCGCTCCAGCCATAGCCAGCGCGGTCATAAATACAAACCTGGGTCAGTTTAGCGATTTTGTTGATAAGGAAATAACCATCAATTCCGCCAAGACTATGGTCAATGATAACCGTTGGCTTGCCTTGCCCTTTTGAGTAGAGGTGTAACTTGTAACCGCCAATATCAATCCGTTGACCAGGGGGTTGATACGTTTTAGTGTCCCACCACCGGGCTAAACCATGGTAACTGGTTGTAAACAATAGAATCAACCACTGGATAGGAATTTCCATAATTAATTCCCATCAAAGTCCATAAGGATGGTGTCAACTTGTCCAGTTATTAGCTGGATTGGTGGTTTACTTTTTTTATGAATCACCTGAGTTTTTTTCGGTTAATGCAACAACATCATAGTCCTTAAAACTCATCGTCGTATACTCTTTAAGTTAATATCTTAATAATTTGTGAATAAAAATTGCCAACTCTGAATTAACCGTCATTAACGTTTTATAGTAGAAATGCCTAACACCCAATCAACAGTTCTGAGGCATGAGCATGGTAAATCTGCACACCCGATGGGACGCGATCGCAAGCTACGCAAGTTATGATAACTCCAATGATTTCAATGGGGCAAAGCCGTCAAGGAACACGGCTGCACCGTCTGGGAGAATCGCTTGTCGCGTAGTGCATTCGATTCCCGGACGGGTGCGATTTCGCGTACCTCGGTTGGTGGATGATGCTGATTATGCCCATTGTTTAGAAGCGTTGATGGCGTCCCAAGATGGAGTAACTCAGGTGCGTGTGCGTCGCGCCGCCGCCTCTATTGTAATTGGCTATAACACTCAGAGGCTGTCTGATGTTCAGATGCGTAGGGTGTTGCTGGAGTTGATTCAAACCTCTGGAAGACGAGACAGGAAGCAGAGGAGCCAATTTGTAGGGGCGGGTTTGACCGATAACGTTACCCAAGAAACCGCTAACTTGACTAAACCCGCCCTACTTGGGGAATCCCAATCCCCAAATCCCAATCCCCAATCACTAGACGAAAATGATTGGTCTGAATTGAAACGTCCCGCCCTGGCTACTCTCCTCGCCCTGTTAGCCGGTCCGTTGCGCCTGCCCATTCCTCAATCGCTGGTGGCGGGTTCTGTCGCGGTTGCGGGATTACCTGTGGCGAAACGTGCCATCACCAGTTTGCTGGGGGAACGTCGGCTCACGATTGATAGCTTAGATTTAGTGGCGATTACTTTATCCTCAATTCAGGGAAACTGGCTGACACCCGCCCTGATGATGACACTGCACGAATTAGGAGATATTATCCGCGATCGCACGGCTCGTTCGTCTCAGGCTCAAGCCACGGATTTACTCGATTCTATCGGACAATATGCTTGGGTGGAGTGTAATGGGGAAAAACAGCAGGTTCCATTGACTGAGGTAAAACCTGGGGATACTGTAATCGTTTATCCGGGGGAACAAATTCCCGTCGATGGCTTGGTATTGCGGGGAAATGCCACGATTGATCAACAGAAACTCACTGGGGAATCCATGCCTGTGGTACGAGAAGCTGGACAAACCGTCTATGCATCCACATTACTGCGATCGGGTGAATTATATATCAAAGTGGAACGGGTTGGTGCAGATACCTGTGCGGGTGCGAGTATTCAGTTAGCCCAGCAAGCGCCCGTCCATGATACCCGTATGGAAAATTATGCGGCACAACTGGCAGAACGGTCAATTATGCCTGCGTTTCTCTTAGCTAGTGGGGTTTGGGCAATTACTCGGAATCCGGCTAGGGCAGCGTCTATTCTAACCCTGGACTTTGTTACCGGGATGCGCGTCTCCATTCCCACCACCTTTCTCGCCGCCCTCACCCATGCTACGCGCCATGGTATTTTAGTCCGTTCAGGACGAGCTTTGGAACAACTTGCCCAGGTGGATACGATTGTTTTCGATAAGACAGGAACGTTAACTCAGGGGAATATTCAAGTTGTGGCGGTGGAAACCGTAACCAATCGTTTGTCGGCACAACGTATCTTAGAACTTGCAGCCGCAGCAGAACAACGGTTGACTCATCCAGTGGCGGAAGCGGTAATGCGTTACGTGGAGGAACAGGGTATTGATATCTTACCTCGTGGCGAGTGGCATTATGAGGTGGGATTAGGTGTGCGGGCGGAGATTGACGGTGAGAGAGTATTAGTAGGCAGCGATCGCTTTTTGCGGCAAGCTGGAATTAGTGTGGATTGTTTTTATGATCAACATCCCTGTTGTCGTCAACTCTGGGGGTGTCAGCAAGATTGTCCGATTTCTGCTGATTCGTCGCTGATTTATGTGGCGTGTGAGGATGAATTCCAAGGGGTGATTCAATATAAAGATCCCTTGCGAAGAGAAAGCCGCCGGGTGATTCATCAGTTGCAGCATGAGTATGGCATGGAGATTCATCTGTTAACCGGGGATAGCCAAACGAAAGCCGTCGCCGTGGCGCAGGAGTTAGAGATTCCCTTGTCTCACGTTCACGCCGAAGCCTTCCCCCAAACCAAAGCCGAGGTGGTGCGTCGGTTAAAAGAACAGGGAAAAACGGTGGCGTTTACCGGGGATGGGTTAAATGATTCCGTGGCGCTAGCGTATGCAGATGTGTCGATTTCCTTTGGTGATGGTTCAGCGGTGGCACGGGAAACAGCGGATGTGGTGCTAATGGAGAATGACTTAGCCAGTTTACTGGATGCGATCGCGATCGGCAAGCAAACTCTGGCAATTGTGCAGCAGAATACAGCCTTAGCTGTTACGCCTAATGTAGCGGCGTTGGGATTGGCGTCAACGGTGGGACTTCATCCCCTAGTTGCCACAGGGGTGCATAATGGAAGTGCGATCGTAGCTGGGTTAAATGCGCTACGACCTTTAATGCATCGGGATTAGAAGAAGGGAACAGGGGACAGGGAATGTATTCGTTGCCCGATTACACAAAAATGTAGAGACGTTGCATGCAACGTCTCTACACCCTAGATGGTAGGCAGGATTAGTTAAAACTTATCGGTTTCAGAGGGTGAACTGCCTCCTCCTGGTTTGGTAAGGAATAAGTTATCCTCTACCTCATTCTGATAGATACATTCAATTTCTGGATTACCTTCCAATGGACCGGTAAAGCCAAAGGTATTCATCCGATTTTTACAGGATTTCACTTGATCCGAAGTAACCAGGTTCCGTTTCTCTAAAATTGCCCAGTTGTTCCGGCGCAAAACACATCCAGGGCGCATACTCGGCTGGGTGACGTAAACGTTAAAGGGGTTGAGAGTAACGAAAACCCGCATATCTGTGACCATGGCGCTGGCACCATACTGGATACACAATTCTGGATTGGGCGCACTGCGGTCAATGGCTTCACGGGATGCCACATTTTCTAGATTAGGACTCGCTGTAGAACTAAAAGCGATACCGACGCCAATTCCCAGGATAAAAATCCCGCCGAGGATGGCGAGGGTGGTGGCGTTCAGGATAGAAGCGATGGGGTTAGTTCGACGTCTCATAGGGGTTGAATCAACTTTGCTAAAATTGCCAGGGAAGGATTAGAGAGATATTAAACAGTTTTAAGACTCTATACAGGAACTAAGTATATTTTATCGGGATTGACACTCCCCGACCATGCTACTCAGACTTCTACTGATCCGGTTTCCAGGAAAGAATTTATTAAGGTGATGGTTATCGGTTCCCGTAAAGGGATCAACAGCATTATCAAAACGCTGCATCGCTTACGGTTTGCCGAGATAAGGGAATGGAGTCCACCGATTCCTTATGGTGCTTCCGGAGAAATGATGAGTCTGTTGAGGCGACAGATTATGGTGGATTGAATCGTGGGTGTGATTCGTTGGCGCGATCGCTTGGCTTCACAGGCTTTGGGGAGGGTAGGTGGAAGACGCGATCGCTTGGCGATTTCAGGTCATTTGTCTTTTTTGATCAAGGACGGATTTTGTTGAGAGGTTATCAGTAGATACCAAAATTCAATGGCTCGCGCCCGCCCCTATATATAACAGACGGCTATGATAGGACACGGCAATGCCGTGTCCCTACCACAGCTCAGGGATAATTGATTGGGTAGGGACACGATAATATCGTGTCCTGATATAGCTCGATCAAACTTTCCCTTATTTTCCTAACGTTGCAACCCGTTTCCTCTACCTTGGACTAATGGATTCTCAACCGCTTCTCTGTACTGCTCAACCTCTTCTGTGTACGCAATTGGCAGAACACACTCCACATTTTCATGAGGACGGGGAATAATCACCCACGATTCTAAGGTTGCACCATAGGTTTTTTCAACGGCTGCAATTCCAGCATCCATGGCGGTTTTTACCTCGGAAACATCGCCACGAATATTCAGATTAAAACGAGCGCTACCAACGCGGATATAGCCGACTATGGTCACTCGACCCGCTTTAACCATAGCATCGGCGGCGGCTAATATACCGGGAAAGCCCTTGGTTTCAATTGACCCAACTGCTACTATTGACATTGCTAATCTCCTCAATCAATGAATTAATGAACTCAAAAACTTATTCTACGAATTATGGGTATTTTCTCAGAAACATACTCTTTGTCTTTAGCATTTTAATCGCGAACCAGACCTAGAGTCACTGAAACATTTTCCCTTCCCTTACTCAGTTAAAATGAGCGAAACTGTTCAACTTGACTGGTATATTCAATCGGTAGAACGGTGTCAACATTTTCGTGGGGATTAGGAATGATGTAGTAACCGGTTATCTCAGCGCCGTGTGTTTTCTCCACCGCTTCTAGACCCGCATCTACAGCCACCTTAACTTCAGATATTTTGCCCCGAACGCTGACCATAAAGCGACCACTTTCATTGCGATCAAACTTCACCAGGGTAACCGCGCCAGCTTTGACCATGGCGTCGGCGGCGGCAAGTATCCCGGGAAACCCTAACGCTTCAATCGTCCCAACGGCTGCGGGCATGATTGCTCTGTTACCTCCACCTCAAAAGATTCTATCAAACTATATTGTACGGGGCTTTATCACCCATTAAGGCGAAATTATAGATTATTTTTTAGATGGGATAAAACTTAATCAATTGATACGTCTTAATGGGTCGCATCTCCGGACGACGGCTTGGCGTTGACAGGTATCGTCACCGTCACCGTTGTCCCTTTGCCTACCTCACTCGCGATCGCAATCTCCCCCTGATGCAAATCTACACAATTTTTAACAATAGACAATCCCATCCCCGTCCCGGCAATTGTGCTGACATTGCTGGCGCGGAAAAAGGGGGAAAATAATCGCGGTTGCTCCGATTCGGGAATACCAATCCCTTGATCTTGAACCTGGATGATCAGGGTGTCATCCTCGCGGCGTAGGGATAAGGAAACCGTAGTACCTTTGGCAGAATACTTAATCGCATTGCTGAGGAGATTGGTGACAATATGTCGCAGCATCTGCTTATCCCACTCCGCTTCACCAGACGAGAGTTGAGGATGATAGGTCAACGTATAGCGATCGCCAACCATCAGGCGCTGTTCATCTACCAATTGCAGACAAAAGTCTTCCACATCCAACGGTTCGGGATTAAACTGGAGTTCACCCGCTTGGGCTTTATTAAACGTGAGAACCTCTTCCACAAGCTGAGCCATCTGCTTGACGCCCATTTGAATCCGGTCTAAATAGGTTTGTTGTTTCTCCTCAGATAACTGGGCACTGTAGCGTTTCAGGAGTTCCGTTGAGGTTAAAATTACTGCCAAGGGCGTGCGGTATTCGTGGGAAATCATCGCCACAATCCGAGATTTCAGTTCGCTCAATTCTTGTTCCGCGATTAAGGCTTTGCGAATTTCTGCCTCAGCTTTTTGGCGTTCGGCGACTTCTGTGGATAGTTTAACCCGTTCCAGTTCTAAGGCTTGGGCTTGACGACGTTCGCTGATATCGCAAACGACTAAAACAGCACCCTTGATGTGATCATCATTAGGGCGCATTAAGGAAACGTGATCGACGATGGGCGTCTTGGTTCCATCTCTAGCAATCAGCAGGCGATTATGTCCTTGATTCGGCACAGGTTCACCCCGCAGCAGCAGTATCACCGGGTTTTCCACAACTGTATTCGTGGCTTCATCGGAAATTTGCACCACTTCAGTAACAGGTTTGCCCATCGCCTCAGTAGATGACCAACCCGTTAAGGTTTGGGCGATAGGATTCATATAGGTAATGCCGCCTGTTGCATCCGTTGCGACTACCGCATCATGGGTTGAGTCGAGAATCGTGGAGAGAAATTCCTCGCGTTCAATTAACTGCTGTTGGGTTTGATGCTTATAAAGGGCGATTTCGATGGTAATTCCTAAATCACGCTGATTAAAGGGCTTGACAATATAGCCAAATGGCTCTGTCACTTTTGCACGCGCTAAGGTAGCCGCCTCGGAGTGTGCTGTTAGGTAAATGACGGGTATTTTAAATTGGCTGCGGATTTGCTCAGCAGCTTCAATTCCATCCATGTCTCGGTGTTTGAGAACAATATCCATCAACACCAGATCTGGACAAGTTTCCGCGACTTTAGCGAGGGCGGTTGTACCTGAATTGGCGATATCCACCACATCGTAACCCAGTCGTTTGAGTTGACCAGCAATGGCTTGAGCAGTAATAATTTCATCTTCGACAATTAGAATCTTTGCCCTTGCCACGCCACTAATCCTCGATGTACTACAGTCCCAACTCAATGGTAATCCCAAAGATGGGGGAGATGAGGGAGATGGGGGAGATGGGGAAGATGGGGGAGATGGGGAAGATGGGGGAGATGGGGAAGATGGGGGAGATGGGGAAGATGGGGGAGATGGGGAAGATGGGGGAGATGGGGAAGATGGGGGAGATGAGAACAGTCATGGTAGAAACGTACCATGGTGTATCTGTGTGTAGGGGCGGGTTTAGGGACTAATATTGATGGTTTTCCTTAGAGTGGCTGCAAAACCCGCCCTGACCAAATGACAAATGACGAATGACAAATGACGAATGACAAATGACAGAATCCCCCGCCTGTCACTCGGGGGAGAATCAAGAGAGGACACCAAGTTTGATAACAGATGCTATGAAACTGTTGATGTATCAGTTACCGCCGCCGCATTTTGAGCAGTCTTGCCATTGGTATGATTGGTATGACCATTGCCATTGCGAGGCTGAATCACACCATATCCGCCGTGATTGCGTTCATAGAGAACGTTAATCTCGTTAGTTTTCGCATTCCGGAACATATAGAAGTCATGATCGACCAGTTGAAGCTGTTCCATGGCTTCTTCAATCGTCATCGGCGGCATGGCAAAATATTTCATCCGCACGACTTCTGTGGGCAGTTCGGGAGTGCGATCGCCAATTAGATCGTCAACCACAGGGGCTTCATGAATAACAGCGCCTGTTTTCGGTTGGGTCTGAGTTTTCTTTTGCTGCTTTTCTTTGTATTTACGCAGTTGACGTTGGATCTTATCGGCAACCAGATCGATACTGGCATACAAGTCTTCGCTACTCTCCTGGGCACGAATTACGGTTTTATTGGCATAAATGGTAACTTCGGCAGTTTGCTTCGTGTTGATCCGAGGATTACGGGCAACAGAGAGATGCACGTCCACCTCAGTCGTCATATTTTGAAAGTGATTGACCGCTTTTTCTATTTTTTGATTAACATATTCTCGAATTGCATCAGTGATTTCAATGTTCTTGCCCTGGATAACAAGCTTCATACTGACTACTCCGTCCTGTACTATTGTGTCGTAATAGAGCAGAGCTAGGGCTGGTCTTAGTTGCTCTTGGAGGATACTCCTATTGTAGGACTGACTGTGGTGACTTCCGGATGTAAGCAGCAATACTTTACAAAACTGCAACTTTCACTCAGGAAATCCGCTAAAAACAGCAGACAAGGGAAATGGGGGAGTGATCTGACAACTCCCCCTACACCTGTACCTGAACGGATAAGTTAACCCAAAATACAACCTGTCCGAGGCGGTAAGTCGATCGCCAAATGGTTTTGTTTCCAGGTAAAGCTGGCGTCACCGTACAGGATTTGATGGCGTGGTGATACCTCTGGCGGCACTTCCACCTGAACTTGGGCGGTTGTGGTTCCGGCATTAACGGCAATAATTAATTCATCTGCCTCCAGTTTGCGGGCAAAGATATACGTCATTCCCTCTGCCAACAGCACTTGATAGCTACCTGTACGCAGCGCGGGGCGATTATGACGCAGGGCAATAAGCTGACGATGACAATCGATAATCTCTGGATTCCATTGAGATTCTAAGGGAAAACCCCGTCGGGAGTCTGGATCTAATGCGCCAGGTAACCCCACTTCATCGCCATAATAGATGCTGGGGGCACCGAGAAAGGTAAACAGTAATAGCGTAGCCAGCTTAACGCTTTCGATCGCTTCGGCGGATGGATCGTTTTTCCCTCCTTCAGCAATAGATAGCAGTCGGGCTGTATCATGACTGGCTAGCAGGTTGAGTTGGGTGAGTTGAATTTCCCAGGGGTATAACTGTAACAGATGCTCAATTTTAGCCGCATAACCGGGTGCATCTAGGGGAGGATAGGGTTGGTAAGAGGGTTGTTCGACGTAGCCCCGAATCACGCGATCGCCAGCAGCAAAGGCGATGGTGGGTCCGGTGAACAGGTAGTTCATTACCCCGTCAAATTGCGTCCCATCCAACCACTGACGCGAGTCCATCCAAACTTCGCCGACAATATAAGCATCTGGGTTGATGGCTTTGACGCGATCGCGAAATTCTTGCCAAAATCCTGGCGTTTCAATCTCATACGCTACATCTAAGCGCCAGCCATCGATGCCGAGTTTAATCCAATGTTCGGCAACCTGCATAATATATTCCCGCACGTCGGGATTATCGTGGTTGAATTCGGGTAACGCCCGATTTCCTTCCCAACCGATATAGTTAGCGGGTTTGTCGCCATCGTAGGCTGACAGGGGCCAGCGCTCAATCTTAAACCAATCTAACCATGGGGAATACGGACCATTTTCGAGAATGTCATTGAAGAAGAAGAAGCCGCGACTGGCATGGTTAAATACACCATCCAGGACGACTTTCATCTCCCGCCGATGACATTCTTCCAAGAGTTTCATGAATGTACCATTCCCCCCTAATAGGGGGTCGATCTGATAATAATCGTGAGTATGGTAACGGTGGTTACTGGCAGATTGAAAGATGGGAGTAAAGTAAATGGCATTAATGCCTAAATCTTGCAAATAATCAAGTTTTTCCATTACGCCCCAAAGATCTCCGCCCTTATAGCCTTGTAAAGTGGGCAGGGCATCCCAGGGTTCTAGGGGAAGGGTTTTAGCCACTTGCGAATGGGGTGGATTGCCTTTGGCAAAGCGATCGGGAAATATTTGATAAAAGACGGCGTGCTTCACCCAATCGGGGGTCTGAATCTCCATTGATAATGGTCTAACTCTTCTCTACTAGAGTACAAGTCTGGTTCGCTAAATAAATACGATTTATGTTATGAAGTTAATATTTTACCCGAAAACTGTCTTTAAGCCAAAGAAAAAGATTTGTAACGAAATTCAATGATGTCTCAATTGTGCCAATGATGAAACCACTAAAGGATTACTGTGCGGCACTGGTTGACGAAAATCTTATGCCAACAGCACTTAAGGTAGCTGCCATGGTTGGTTCTATTCTATTTCTGATTAATCATGGCACCGCCGTAGTACAGGGCAAGATGACGCGCGATCGCTGGATTTCTGAATTACTTACCTACCTGGTTCCTTATGGAGTGAATATTCATGGGCAATATATCAGTCGTTCTCGAAAACGATGATGGAATTTTGTCAGGGAACAGACAACAGGAAACGTATAATGCAGATATTATCTAAATGTCATCTGTCCTAAGTGGTATATTTATCGAATTTGGCGATTCATCCCCGACTCTACTAAAAAGTTAGTTGGGGATGAATCGAATGGTTTAAGCCGCCATCATAATTTCCTTAGCCGTGCTAATTTCCTCTGATGACGTTTTACACCATCCTTCAATGTTGAGTTCTTGCAGCACGTCTTTTCCGGCTGGAGTCGCATTCATCATCTAAGAGAACACGCTCTAATTCACTCTTATGATCCGTGGCATTGGGACTAATATGGATACTATGAAAGATGACCTTTTCCTGCGATTCAGCAAAAGCATTAATCCTCGCCTTGGTACTGGATGAGAGTTCCTGGTAGGTGTCTTTATAGACAATTCCAAAAGGGGCTTCGTTTTTGGACACGCTATTGATTACTCCTAACCAGGAGGATTTATCCAACAGTTGTGCAGGTGCAATTCCTTTTTCTTTGAGGCTATGTAAAGCCACCTTACTCGGTAGCATACTTTTAACAGTGGCAAGAGTTTCCCCGTGCAGCAAATCTAAGGTTGGATCGGCGATATCCTGATTGGCAATGTACACCACCCGAATCGCGAGGGGCTACCCCTTCAACGAAGTAAGGGGTAGGGGGATAGCGGAAAATGCGAGGGGTCAATCCCCGAAGTATTTTCAATCTCTATCCCATGTGGTGGTATAGTTTAGCCATGAAACAAGTTCTCACAATAGTTGTAAAGCTCCAACCCTCTCCTGAACAAGTTGCCTTCTTAGAGGCAACTCTTCAGGCGTTTGCGGACGCTTGTAACTACGTGAACGAAAAAACAAACCCTAAGCTGACCAACAAAATTGCTATCCAGTCCTTGGTCTACCAAACCATCAAGAAAAAATTCAACTTGGTGGCAAACATGGCAGTTAGGGCTTGTGCGCGTGTAGCTGCCAACCGCAAGGTAGCCAAGCAGAAAGGTAAACCTGTTAAAAGATTTGCCCCAAGCAGCATCGACTGTGACAAAGACTTGTTTCGCTTCCGAGAACAGGATTGGACGGTAAGCCTTGCAACTACTCACGGTAGAGAGCGAGTTGAATTAAAAGTCGGCAACTACCAAAGGGGAAAACTCAAAGGGAGAAACCCGACTTCTGCTCAACTGTGCAAGCATCGCGATGGTCAGTTCTACCTGCACATCCAAATTAAAGACGAAGCTCCCGACTCATCCGTGAAAGACAAGGTGATAGGTATTGACTTGGGACGCCGAGACATTGCAGTTACATCAGAGGGCAAAAAGTGGGACGGTAAGCACATTCAGTCAGTACGAGATAAGTTTTATAAAGTTAGGGCGTCTCTCCAGAAAAAAGCCTCGAAAGGCACAAGAACAACTCGGCGTAGATGCCGGGAAGTTTTGAAACGGCTGTCGGGGAGGGAGAGACGTTATCAACAATGGCTCAATCACAACATTTCCAAATCGGTGGTTAGACGAGCGGTTGAGTATAGTGCCTCTATTGCTATAGAAGACCTTACGGGAATTAGGGAAAGAACCAACGAGCAACCCAGAAGCAAGGCGGAGCGTAGACGCTCAAATTCATGGGCATTCTACCAACTGCGAATGTTCATTGAGTACAAAGCTATTGGCGCTGGTGTTCAAGTTATCCCAATCCCCCCTGCCTACACCTCCCAAATGTGTCACAATTGCCTACACATTCACCCGGTAAAAGGAAAGTCTTACCGTAGTGGCAAGACTTTCAGGTGTGGGGATTGTGGTTGGCATGGAGATGCCGACTTTAATGGAGCCAATAATATTGCACTTGTGGGGCTGTCTATAAACCAGCCTGGAGGCACGGAGTTATCGTGCAAGCTAAGCCGAACTATCGAGTATGTTCAGCTTAGCTTGTTCGATGACTTTAGGGCTACTAAAAACCCAGACCTCAGCTCTTAGCAGGTCTGGGTAGTTTATTCAAACCACTATCATCCCACGTCCCCCGATCAAACCCGCGACTTTCCGCACCACCTGCGGTTCCCCAACTGAAGCGCACCGCCATATTGACGGCGTACCAGTCTAATGCGGCTTTCGCCAACTGGCGCAATTCGGGAGTATCAGCAAAATCATAGAGATTCAGCAAACCTGCGATCGCATACCCATAATAGGTCGAAGAATGAAACTCTCCCTGTCCAATTGTCAGGAACTTATTCAATTCTGCCCTTAACCAAGCCTCATTTGTCGCCGCCGTCGCTGGGAGAGGCGTAGGGAAACCACTTCCATCCATCAGCGCTAAACCGGAAATACGCTGCATGAACTGATGATTTTCTGTACCCTGTTCCAGCCACTCTCGTACACGCGGCGAATCCACCATACTACGGTAAGAGTCTTGTACCGCTTTGGGCATGGTATCTCGGAATAAGAAGAAGATGCGAATATCGTAGGGGCTGCGAAAGTGATAGAGATCCGGTTTTCCTTCATCTAAACCCAAGAGTATATCCCAGATTTGCTGGCGATCGTATTGTTCCCCTAAGCTGAGGCGGGCAAGAATAACTGGAAGTAAGTATTTATGGGGATCACTAATGGTGCGAGTACGCCACCAGGTATCCAATCCTTCTAAATCCGCCGCTGCCACCTTTTCCCGAATCGCCAAACTCCGCGCCCGAAATGCGGCTTCTGTTTCCCCTTCATCTAAAATACGGTCTTTGAGCAGGGTTTGTGACTGCCCCGAGCCGCCCCATTGCCACTGTGACAACAGGGAGCGACTCAGGGGAAAATCTGCAGCCCAATCTGCTGTACCGATGACTGCGGTAAGAGTTGTTAGCGCTAGAACTAGGACTTTGAGTTTCATCGATCTCTAGCTATCTCGAATTGCTGGAACCGTCGCTAGGGTTTGGGCAGCTTTTTTCATGGCTTCAATGTCAGACGGGGACCAAGGATGGGTATCTTGACAATGATGAGCCGCGAGTAATCCCCATAAGCGTCGCGGTGTAAGGATCGGCACCACTAAATTGGCACGTATTTTAAGGCTACGCAAAAAGTCGCGGTGACAGGGATCGATGGGTTCGGTTTCAATATCTGCGATCGCTCTTACTCGTCCTGCATAATATAACTCGGCATACTCGTCATTAAAGCATTCATCGCCGCCAGTCGAGCCGAAGATGGAGTAGTTGGGAGAACTCAATGACTCGAAGGTGACTTGACCTTTCCACTCGTAATAGAAATAATAGAGAACCACCCGATCGACGGCTAACACGTTTCGCAGATAGTCAGTCGTTCCTTGAATTAGTGTATCCCGTGCCAAATTCTTAGCAAGACGGTCAGCAAAGGATCGTAAACCTGGATCACCCGTGGTCATCGATTGATCAGAATCAGAGTTGGCTTTGGGATTCCCTGGCACTGGCTGATTCATAGCACGCCCCAAATTATTGGTTACACTTGCTATTTTATCGTTTGCGGGGGATTGGTGAAGTTTTGATCCTTCACTTCGTTGGTAGGGAACCTGGTTTTAACCCTTCGCTTGGCTCAAGGGGTCTGGTTTTGTGTAGGGGCGGGTTTAGGGATTTTCTTTTCGCTATTGATGACTAAATATTTGTTCAAAACCCGCCCTCATCTCCCCCAGCTTCGATATGTTCCACTGGAACATCTCCACTACCCCTGCACATCCACTCAACATCAGCGTGAATCAGAGCGCGATCGCAGGTAATTAATCAGCAACGCTGCCATGGAAAATACACATAGACTTTTCCACACAAATAACCACCAAGGACGCCACCAGGCTCCTGTCTGTACTTCGATGATATCCGATAGTCCAAAGAAAAAGAAGGTGAGAAACGCCATGAGTGCTTGATATCGCTCTGTTCCCGAACGACGAATGATTCGGACGCCAAATCCGAGTGCGATCGCGATCCAAATCCCCGCCTCGATATAATTCCCCTGAGTATAAATAGCTTCTAGCAGCTTAACTTGAGCGGCTGCCTGTTGGGGACTCGTCGGTTCCGAAAACGTCAACCCTGTCCAAATTCCTAAACTTACCAATAGGAAAAATAAGATGATCAGCCTTATCTTAGCAGCGTTGGTGATAGCAAAATAGTTTTTTTTCTGCTTTTTGCTCATCACTCGTACACTCAATTTATACCCAATTTTCTATTTATTGACTTATGAATAAGGGCGGGTTTTGTTGAACCCTTATCGGTGACAAGCTTACTTGAGTGTCTAAACCCGCCCCTACAGTGTCTAAACTTGCCCCTACACTTGACTTATGACTTTGCAAGGAATTGTTACCGTAAACGTTGTGCCAACTCCCGGTTCACTGGTCACACTAATATTGCCACCATGTACGATAACACAAGTTTTGGCAACCGTTAAGCCTAATCCTGAACCCGGAATACTATCAATATTTTTTCCCCGGTGGAAGGGTTCAAATATATGGGTAATATCATCAGCCGGAATACCAATTCCCCGATCGCGGACTTGAAATATCACCTCAGTTGACGTACAAGTTAATTGTAAATCAATCGTACCACCTGGCGGAGAATATTTAATCGCATTCGTGAGTAAATTTGTCAAAATTAAACGCAGCAGCTTTTCATCTAAATAGGCATGGCTACAGTCTACTGTCCTCACAAAATTTAGCAAATACTGATGGTCTGGATTAAACGGTATCTCCGCTAAAATTCCTTGACAAAGCTGTTCGACATTCACCCGCGTCGGCTGGAACTCCAATTGTCCCGTTTCAGCACGATTAATCGTGAGAATATTATCTAACATTTGCCGCAGACGTTGAGCCGCACTTTCAATACGTTGCAGGTTTCTGAGTTTTTTATCAGGAGGAAATTTATTCGGGCAAAGTTGTAGAAGTTGAACGGAGGCTAAAATCGTACTCAAGGGGGTGCGAAATTCATGGGACACTAATGAAAAAAAGCGTAGCTGGAGTTGGCTCAGTTCTTGCTGGCGTTCGAGTTTGCGACGCATTTGTTCGGCTTGCTGGCGTTCGGTGATATCAATACCAATACCGATGAAATACTTGACGGAACGATTGTCATCCAGCAGGACTGTACTATACCAGGAAATTAGGCGACGAGTGCCATCTCGTGTAATCCAGTAATTTTTATGCTCGTTGGGAAAGTGATAGGCTTGGAGTTCTTTAATAATGGTTTTTACCGATTCAATGTCTTCAGGAATTAAAAACAAATCCCAAATATACTTTCCCTTTACTTCGTCAAAGGAGTAGCCGGTTAGTCGTTCACAGGTATGATTAAATCTGATAATTCGTCCCTGTTTATCCAGAACGGTAATTAAGGCATTAGCGGTATCGAGAATTACGGAAACAAAGTTCTGTTCTTGCAACTCAGTTTGCTGGCGATCGCGAATCTCTGGAGACAAGAATCTGCTGTTGTCATTGTCTTGTTCCAGTTGGCTCAGTCGCACCCAGAAGCGATAGTAGATGCCAATTAGTAGCAGTATGCTGAAACCGTTAGTGATGGTGATTAACAACAGAGGATGCGCCAGATCTGCCGGGGAAGCGAATCCCATTAACCGCCATACGTAAACCGCGATCGGACTACTGAGAATCAGTAATGCTAAACCCAAACCAGCAAGCAGATTTTTGGGTTGGATAGAATGTGTCATTTGTTACTTGTCATTGATCATTTTTCATTGGTTATGCTCGCTCCCGACAAGAAGCAAGCTACGTCACTCGTCCGATTAGTTAACTGTGATTACTGAATCGATGCTTTAGAGGATGAGTAGAGCCAATGTTAAGGCTGGTAAAGTAGAAATTAAGATATAGCGCATCGGCTATATCTACTTGAGTTGGCTTACCGATTTATTCAATCAATTGGCTATGAAAATCTTGTTGGTAGAAGACGATATCGCGCTCGCAGAAGCGCTCACAGAGGCGCTGGTCGATCAAAATTATGATGTTGATGTTGTCAATGATGGGGAAGCCGGATGGCGACAAATTACAAGTTTCTATTATGACTTAATTTTGCTAGATGTCATGCTCCCTAAGTTAGATGGTATCAGTTTGTGTCGGCGTCTGCGGTCTAGTGGCTATCACGGCTCAATCCTAATGATCACAGCCCTTGACACCAGCACGGATAAGGTGAACAGTTTAGATGCAGGCGCTGATGACTATGTGGTCAAACCCGTTGATTTGCCAGAACTATTAGCTCGCATTCGAGCGCTGTTGCGACGGGGAGGATGTTCAGTACCGCCAGTGCTAGAGTGGGAGCGATTACAGCTTGATCCGAGCTGTCACGAAGTAACCTATAATCAACAGCCTGTACATTTAACCCCGAAAGAGTATTCCTGCCTAGAGTTGTTTTTGCGAAATAGTCAGCGTATCATCAACCGTGAGTTCATCATTGAGCATTTGTGGACATCAGAGGCAACCCCTTTTGAAGATACCGTTAAAGCCCACATTAAGAGCTTGCGTCACAAACTCAAAGCGGTGGGAGCGCCCGATGATTTGATTGAGACGGTTCATAGCGTTGGTTATCGGTTGAAACCCTTTTCTTAATCTTTTCTTTAGAAAAGCACTAAGTTACCTTGAGTGTCATTCCCCAATTTTTTTACGTTTAACCTGTAAAGTCAGTAATGTTCATCGAGCAATGACCCACAGGGATATTTCCCTTTTTGACTCGATGTCCTTGAATTTCAGTGTTTCCGTGGACGACAGATCCATTCTGATCTCAGCAGGTAAGCCATCAAGTTGAGGAAATAAACGATGTCTAAATCACTGTCTAAAGCGGTTGTAGACTTGGGACTGCAATTGGTGAATGAAGAAATTGACAATGCGTTGGCAGTTTATGGTGATGAACCCTATAACGAACTATTTGCCCAGCCCGATGTACGTCAACGACTGGTTGACTACGTGATGGCGGCTATTCCTGAAACCTATACTCAGGTAAACACAACGGCGAACGGTTCTGTGCCAACGAAAATCCCTTACCATTCTTTAGAACTGCGTTTGCGGGTTGAAACGTATGCTCATTGGGGAATAGAGTATATTCTACACACTCAATCAGACTGGCATCCTCCCGCGTCCCTGCCCAATGTTCAATTCTATACCTTGCCTTGGAACTCTACCCATCTTTTTGCCCCAGCCTTTTCATAAGATAAGCTGGATCAAGTCCTGTTAATTGCCCATAATAGCAATGCTGTAATAGTAAGAGTTTTAGGCTTTTTTATTATGGGTAATTTGCCGGACATCATAATGAAACCGCGCTGCGCTAGTCTTCTTAAGTCAAACTTTGGGATAAAGCGTTTTGTTAATCCTTTATCCTGCTTCTGAGTAAGAATTTTGACCAACTGATAACGTTACTGAGGTTATTGATGATGACTCAACTATTATACTCTCGGCTCAATGACAGTCGTAATCTCATGCTTTGTTACTATATCAATGGAACGGGCAAAACTTTAATTGCTAGGATTACTAATATTTCAAATTGGAGATTTGAACGAATTATCTTTCCCCAAGAACGTTTATTCTTTGAAGCCCCTCCCCAAGCTCAAGTCGAACTTTATGGCAATGGGGAAACCGCAATGGGTGTAATCGATAGTATTCCCTGTCGTTACCTAAAAGTTCGGGAAGAGATGAGTCAAGTTCAGGAAACCCTATGGCATAAATCTAGAGCATCTTAATGTATTTAGCACGATTAGCCGAAAAGGTTTCCACTAAAAACGTCTCCGTAAATCGCACTGGGTTCAATTTGGCGAATGGGATTAGGGGAATCGTAAACAATTAACAGCGCATCCGATTCTCCTAAGCAGGGAAACAAGGCTAAACCTTCGGCGCGATCGTATCCTGGAATAAACGGTAAGTCAAACAGGCGTTCTAACTCTCCTTTGGCTTGCCCGGTGATACTATCGGCTGAACGGTCTAAAATAGACGTGAGGCGGAATACCCGGATAGCGCCTTCTAAGTCCATTGTTGGTCCAGCCAGAATCAGCAAATCGTCTCCTCGCCAACAGAGTTCCCGCACTCCTAAACCATTGAGATCGATAAAGTGCTTGAGATAGCGTTTCCCGTTGTCCCCAATGTCCTGTAGGGTTAAGATACCGGGTGCAGATTCAGCCACTTTAATTTCGATGATAACTGCCCAACCCCGGAGAACCGGACCCCGACAGCCCAAAAACACGCGATCGCCGCGCACGGCTAATCCTTCGATATCTAAGCCATTATCCTTACTGGGTAAGGGATGGGTGACAAAGGGACCTAAGTGAATATCCTCGATTAAGGCATCTATGAGACTATTACTCGCGTCTGTCTTTTGTAAACAGGCGGCTGTCAATTTTTCTTCCGGATTATCCGGGAGAGATGATACCTTTAATAATTCGCCATTCACGATGGGAATACGAGCAAGTAAATATCGATTCACATCGGTTTTAATCGTGGCAAGGCGTTGGATGTCTTTTTCTACATTTTTCCCCTTAGGTTTGCCGCGTTTGGTGCTGTGGGAACCCGTGATCCAAAGATAATTGTCGGCATAATCAATTCCTTCAATATCGATTTCATCATCTTGATTAAACAATTCAATGAAATCGGCGAGACAATAGGATTGGTGATTGCCAAAAACACAAGGTTCGATCAGCGAGAGGCGTTCCACATTGATCCCTTCATCAGCACCCAGCCACAAACTACCATCCGGTGTAAATGTAGCGGCTGAGAGTTCATTAATTAGATCTTCGTCTGACGAGTTAAACTGTAAAAGGACGCGGCTGAGTAAAAAAGGGTTGGACATAATTAAGGTTTGGGAATTGGGGACTGTAGAAACCTTGCCAGCAACATCTCTATAGGCTACATTTTACTACATCGGAGATCCAATCCTAAACTTTTATCGGACGTTGACGGCTACCGTGTCTTGTTCTCGACGATGTTAAACGCTTTCTCGATATCTTCAATGGCTTTGCCTCCCTGGTGATAATCCCTGGCGATAAGCTTTGTCAACGTGACTGAACCGATACTCTATGACTCTTCTGACAATTGCTCTAATTCTCGCAGCGTCTGTTGACCTGCACCCACGGCTAATCCCATCACCCCGCCAATTGTTGCATATTGATACATGGCATTGGGTCGCTGATCCGCATGATTAATTTCAGCCACCCCGATTCCTAAAATTACACCCGCAATACCAGTGATAACGCTGGAAAAAATAATTCGCTTAATATTCATCGTTTTCCCTAACCTAAACTGAAAAAGCTGTAGTGCTCTGATGTATTCTACGTTTACCTTTACCAAAGATTAGGGAAGCTGGGGTTATTAAGTCAATTTTTGCAACAAAATTATGGCTTTGTTAACATTGCCTAATTTTCGTTCATAGTTTTTGATGAATTCTGCGGCATTCCTTTAATCAATATTACCGCATTGTTACTTCAGGTTTCGGCTCAAGCTCTTGTGACTCCGGTGTCTTCTGGTTTTTGCCAGGGGAATTAAATAAGCGATCGCTCCCCGATTTGATCACAATATAGAGGATAGGAACCACAAACAGACTCAGGAACGTGGCGACGAACATTCCCCCGAACACCGCCGTTCCCAGGGATTGACGGCTTCCTGACCCCGCACCCGTGGCGATGACGAGGGGAAAAATCCCAAACAATGTAGAAATCGCCGTCATTAAAATCGGTCGCAAACGCTGCTGCGCCGCCTCAATCGCCGCTTTCCTCAGCGTCAACCCTTGGTCTCGTAGCTGGTTGGCAAATTCTACAATTAGAATCGAGTTCTTACTGGCTAAACCAATCAGCATCACCAAGCCAATCTGACAATAAACATCATTCGGTAAACCCCGCAACGATTGCGCCATTAGCGCCCCTAAGATAGCCAGAGGAACCGCCAATAGAATAATAATCGGGTCGATATAACTTTCATATTGAGCCGCCAACACCAAGAACACAAAGACCAAGCCAAAGCCGAAAATAATCGTCGCTTGACCTCCAGACTGGATTTCCTCCAGCGATAATCCAGACCATTCATAGCCTAATCCCGGCGGTAATACCTCGGCGGCGACTTCTTCCATAGCTTGAATCGCGTCTCCGGAACTGACTCCCGACGCGGCTGACCCATTAATCTCAATCGAGCGGAACAAGTTATAGTGATTAATGGTTTGCGCCCCTGTCGTTTGCGTAACCGTGACTAAATTCCCCAGAGGAATCATCTCATCTCGTTCGGAACGCACATAAAGTTGATTAATATCCTCCGGATTTGAGCGGAATTGGGCGTCAGCTTGGACATAAACCCGATAGGTGCGCCGTTCCAGGGTAAAGTCATTCACATAACGCGACCCCAAATAGGTCTGCAACGTCTCAAAAATATCATCAATATCCACCTCCAACGCCTTCGCCCGATTGCGGTTCACCTCAATCTGTAACTGGGGTGTATTCGCCGCATAAGTACTAAACACCGCCTGCAACTGGGGATTCTGATTGCCAGCACCGAGCAATTTGCCCATATTTGCAATTAGCGAATCTAAGCTAAAATTACCTCGGCGGTCTTGGAGTTGAAATTGGAACCCACCGAAACTCCCCAAGCCGCGAATTGAGGGAGGATTCACCGGAAACACTCTGGCTTCTTTAATTCCAAACAACGCACCCTGGACTTTATTAATCACAGCTTCAGCAGATTGAGAGGGATCAGTTCGTTCTGACCAAGGTTTCAGCGTGGTAAAAACGATCGCGCTATTCGCCGTGTTCCCACTAAAGCCGAATCCTCCCACCGCAAACGTGGCTCGCACTTCATCCAGGGGTAGAATAATATCTTCAATCTGCTCAATCACATCATGGGTGTAGTTGAGTGACGAACCCTCCGGTCCTTGGACAATCGTCATAAAATAGCCTTGGTCTTCATCCGGGAGAAACGCGGATGGCACACTATCGTAAACCCACACCGTTAGTGCTAATAAACCAATAAACGCCACAATCACCAGGGTTTTCACGCGAGTCAGGATAATCAGAAATCGCCGATATCGCTGCTGCATCCCCTCTAAGAACCGATTAAATCCGTCAAATAAGTGACCCCAAAACCCCGTCGCCTCTGGTTTTTGCCGCAAGATTAAGCCAGACAGGGTTGGCGTCAGCGTCAGCGCCATAAACGTGGAAACGGCAATTGAAAAGGCAATAGTTAGCGCAAATTGTCGATATAATGCCCCCGTTGTTCCGGGAAAGAATGCCACGGGAATAAACACCGCCATTAACACCAATGACGTGGCAATAATTGCTCCCACCAATTCCCGCATGGAAATAATCGCCGCTTGTCGAGATTTAATCCCTCCCCGTTGAATCTTGGTGGTGATATCTTCAACCACCACAATCGCATCATCCACCACCATCCCCGTGGCTAGCGTCAACCCAAATAAGGTCAAACTATTAATCGAAAAATCAAAAATCTTGACAAAGGCAAACGTACCAATTAGAGACACAGGAATCGTAATCGCTGGAATAATCGTGGTGCGCCAATCCTGTAAGAAAACAAAAATAACCAACACCACCAATCCCACGGCTTTAAACAGGGTGAACACCACTTCCGAGAGGGACTGGTTCACATAATCGGTGGTATCAAATCCAATATCATAAGTCATCCCCACCGGGAACTCCGTCGCCAATTTTGCCATTTCCGCTTTCACCGCATCCGCTACCTCTAAAGCGTTACTTCCAGGAACGGCAATAATCCCTAATCCAACCGCTTCATTTGCCCGAAATCGCAGGAACGTGCCATAACTTTGCGCCCCTAATTCCACACGTCCCACATCGTTAAGTTTAATCAGCGTGCCATCTTCATTGGTGGCTAAAATCAGTTCCTCAAAGTCTGAAACCGTTTCCAATCGGCTAATTGCCCGTAAATCAATTTGATATTGCTGTCCCTCTGGCGCGGGGGGTTGACCGATACGCCCTGCACCCACCTGGATATTCTGTTCCCGCAATGCATCAACCACATCTTGCGCCGTCAGATTCCGACTCGCCAGACGCAGGGGGTCAAGCCAAAGGCGCATCGCATAAGTACGTTCGCCAAAAATTTGTACATTTCCCACCCCATTCACTCGTTTTAGGGCGTCTACCAAATACAGGTCAGCGTAGTTACTTAAAAAGAGATTATCGTACTCACCATTTTCTGAATATAAACCAAATCCCATCAGGAAGTTATTAGATTCCTTATTTACCGTGACCCCGGTTTGGAGTACAGATTCTGGCAATTGGGGTTCAGCTAAAGACACGCGATTTTGGACATCAACTGCTGCAATATCTTGATCTTTGTCTGGGGCAAAGGTGATATTGATCGAACTGGTGCCATCATTGCTACTACTGGAGGTCATGTAGCGCATCCCATCCACACCATTAATTGCCCGTTCCAAGATAGTCGTCACCGCATTTTCCACGGTTTGAGCATCGGCACCGTTATAGTTGGCTTGGACACTAACTTGTTTGGGACTAATATCGGGATATTGGGCAACAGGTAACGTGGGAATACTAATTGCTCCAATGAGTAAGATGATCAGGGAGCAAACAGTTGTAAATACAGGTCGTTTAATAAAAAATTCGACAAACATTTTTTAGGGAATAGGGAATAGGGAATGGGGAATGGGGAATAGGGAACAGGGAACAGGGAACAGGGAACAGGGAATAGGAAATGGGGAACAGGCAACAGGGATGTAGGGGCGGGTTTTACCGATAACTTATGGCTACACAGTGACAATTTGACTAAACCCGCCCTTCTAGATGCACAGGGAAAAAACAAAGGACGAATGACCAATGACATAAGACCAATAACTAAGAATCTGGAATAATCGCAGCGCCATCAGATAAATTAAGGATACCGGAGACAACGATTCTATCGCCAGGTTCTATACCCTCGATAACTTGGTATCGATTCCCTTGAATATCACCTAATTTTACTGGTCGTTGCTTGGCGATGAGTTCAGGTGCGCCCGGTTTGGCTTCCTCTGGCGGTTGGGCGACAAAGACAAAAGGTTTCCCCGCCAGACGCGATACAGCATTGACGGGAATTAACACACCCGGACGTTTTTCCCAGATGACTCGTGCATCCACTTTCTGTTGATCGTATAGGCGACCATTTGGATTAGAAAATGTGGCTTTTGTCAAGAGGGTTTGAGTATCTTTATCCACTTGCGGTGAAATAAAGTTAATCCGCCCTGTCGCGATCGCAGGTTCAGTTTCCGGAATACCTTGGTTTCGTAGCTCCACGGTGAGTCCCTGACGCATCCTCTCTTTGTCCTGTTCGTCAATGGGAATTTCAACTTCTAAGGTTTGGTTTTGAGTAATGGTGGTGAGGGTATCGCCCACATTTACATAGTCTCCCACTTTGACCGGAATATCCCCAACCACCCCATCAATGGGAGCAACAACGCGATTAAATTGCAACTCTTCTTGCTTAACCTCCACATCCGCCCTCGCGCTAGACAGGTTCGCAGCGACTCTAGCTTCCGTGGCTTGGGCGGCTTGGACTCGTTGTTGTGCCACATTCAGGGCTTCCCTCGAGGCGGCTAAGGCTTGGGCGGCGGCGTCACGGGCTGCAATGGCTTGATTGCGATCGCGTGTTTTATCATCTAACTCTTGTCTGGGTTGAACCCCCTGAGACACCAACTGTTCGGCGCGTTGATAGTTGACTCGTGCTAGTTCTAAATCCGCTTCTCGGCTTTGCAATTCAGCCGCTTGGCGTCCCACTTCCGCTTTGAGACGGGCAATATCGGCTTGGGCGGCTCTGACTTCGGCTTGTGCATTATTCAGGGTAGCCGTTTGTGCATTAACATTCGCGATCGCACTTCTGAGTTCGGCTTCACTGCGTTCTGGCTTCAGTTGTAGAATTATATCTCCAGCATTCACGCGATCGCCTGATGAAGCAACGATTCGAGTAATTCTACCAGCGGTTTCAGGTCGCAATTCCACCTTTTGTTCCGCCTCTAATGTACTCACAAATAAAGAACTGTCTTCCAGGGTACTTGATTCCACTTGCTCCAGTTTTACCGGGGTGGCTTGAGGTTGCTGAGACGTTGGCGGTGAGTTATTTTGCAGTAAAAAACGCCAAGCCGCCCAACCCCCACCACCGAAAACTAACAGGGTGAGTAACAACCCTAGCCATAATTTAGGCTTGTTTGGGGATTTTCTTAGGGGTTGGTCGGCGTCGGAGATGATAGAATCCTCGGATTCCCACTCTGGGTTTGAAGACTTGGGAATGGGGGTTTGGGAGTCAGAAGATGCCATAGTTGTGTTCTGATGATGGAATTACTCGGATTTTACGCGACAGTCCATCGTTAGAGTACTGGTTCAGATCGTGAGAACCATCAGGCAATGCCGCCCCTGGAGGGCTAAATCTGTCCTCACTTGTTTATACTACTTAAGACTTCGATAAAATATATCCTCCAGTCGGGTGTATCGAATGGGGGAACTCCTAGTGCGAGAGACCAATCCTCACGTCCACGACAAGAGGAGCAAGTAGTTTGGCAACCTTTAACTGACGGATAATGCGAGCATCTTGAAAAGTGTCGTGAGCTAGACGAGCAAATTGCCAACCCATCAAGGTTAAATTGAAGACGATAAGAGACAACAATGACCAAGAGACTGTAAGATCTATCTTCCGCTAGATAGCTATCTCTGGAAAATACCGCTTACGATAAGCATCATCTTTAAACAATCCTTATTTTGCCCTAAGGGGGTCAAATAAATGGCTGCTCCCATTGAATTTGCTTTGTTTGCTCCTTACAACGAAGGAGCATCATTGGTTAGCTGTTTCTCCAATTGGGAAGAAATTCCCATGGAGAAAGATAAGCAGGGGTATTTTCGCACGTCCGTTGAACTTGAAGATGGTATTTATAAATACAAATTCCGGGTTCAATCCAAATCTTGGTTTTTTGAAGCTGATCAATGGGTAGAGGTCAATGATCCCTACGCTACCGATATTGAAGATCCGACTCAAAACTGCGTCGTGCGGATCAAAGATGGACAACGCATCGTTGATACTTACGTTTGGATGCATGATGATAAACCCCTACCTCCTGACCATGAATTAGTCATCTATGAAATGCATGTCGGTGACTTCTCCGGTGGCGAAGATGACCCCTATCCACGGGGGAATTACCAGCATGTTATTGAAAAGTTAGATTATCTGGTGGAATTGGGAATTAACGCCATTGAGTTAATGCCTATCAAAGAATATCCCGGTGACTACAGTTGGGGGTACAATCCTCGCTACTTCTTTGCTACTGAGTCCAGCTATGGTTCGACAGATGAATTGAAACATCTGATCGATGAGTGTCATGGCAAAGGAATTCGGGTAATCATGGACGGGATTTACAACCACTCAGAATCGGAAAGCCCTCTCACTCAAATTGACCACGATTACTGGTATCATCACTCTCCCCGTGACCCAGATAACAACTGGGGACCCGAATTCAACTACGAACATTATGACGAAAAGCTAGAGACTTACCCAGCGCGGAAGTTTATCGGTGATGTGGTTCGTTTCTGGATCACTGAATATCATATTGATGGCATTCGCTACGACGCTGCGCGACAAATGGCTAGCTACGATTTTATGCATTGGATTGTCCAAGAGACTAAAAAAACGGCAGAGGCAAAGCCATTTTACAACGTGGCTGAATACATCCCCGAAAATCCTAGCATCACCAATGTTGATGGACCGATGGATGGTTGCTGGCATGATAGCTTTTACCACACCGTTAAACCTCACATCTGTGGTGACAGGTTTGAGTTAGAATCCCTTAAGGATGTAATTGATTGTAAGCGTCAAGGCTACTTGGGAGCGACTAATGTTGTAAATTACCTAACTAACCACGATCACGAACGCCTGATGGTTGAGTTAGCCAATCGGGAAATCTTTGATGCAGAAGCTTTCAAACGGCTCAAGTTAGGGGCAGTTTTGTTAATGACAGCAGTCGGTATTCCCTTACTGTGGATGGGTGAAGAGTTCGGGGAATATCAGCCGAAATCCATCGAATCCAGAAAGATTGATTGGCAACTACTGAGTAATGATTATAATCGCGGGTTGTGCGACTACTATAAAGGGTTAATCGGACTGCGAAAAAACAATCAGGCTCTCTATGCAGAGAACATTAATTTCTTCTTTGAAGATGCAGACGCCAAAGTTCTAGCGTATGTGCGCTGGAATGGTGAAGGATCTCGTGTTGCTGTCGTTGCCAATTTTTCTGATAATTTCCTCACTGGATATACTCTTTCCAACTTTCCGGAGAATGGAATTTGGCACGAGTGGACAGGTAACTATGAGGTGGAAGCCAGCAATAACACTTTAACCCTTGACCTTGGCGGATACGAAGCCAAAGTGTTTGTCTGGCAGTAAGCCATCCAATCCGCGATCGCATCTCCGTAGGGTGGGCAATGCCCACCTTACTTTTATGAATAACATTGAAATTTTTGTCAACACCAAGTAGCAAACCGCAGTTAGCAATAGCCAAAATTTACGCATTCATAACATTCGTAGGGGCGAAGCATTTGCGCCCAGATTTTTCGGTTCGACGGCTAAATTGCCGTCGCGAATACTTCGCAATGTCAAACGTCAGACGTCAATTTCAATATCCAATCTATCCATCCACGAACCGTGCTGGAGCGCCTTTCCCTGGTTGTTTGACTCAGGTCTATCCCACAGTCTAACATAATTTTACATACTTCATTTTTTTGAGGAATATCTCCAGTTTCTAGGGTCAATTCAAAGGTTTTATAAAAAACCTCATGTTCTAAAATTTTTCTAACTAACGAGTATATTTTTGCTTTGTATATTTTTGTCAAAATATCCTTACCTTCCGTCGTTAGGTAAAGGGTTACTTCTTTGGTGCTTGGATCTCTATCTTTATCCGCTAATCCCAGATATCGAACCGCATCTGTGTAGTAGTTAGTCTGTCTTGCATCAAATTCGTAATTAATTGTAATTTCGTCCTTAGTTAATTCTCTGTTTAGCAAAAGGGAAAGTAAATCTACAATTCTATCAAATTCATTGGCTTGCGGAAAGGGTATGCCTGCGGGTTCAGCAACTAAAACAATAGACTTGAAAATTTCTGATATATCTTCTGATGTTATGCATTCAGGTGTCATCATGTAGTCCTTTTTTTCTACTAACCTTATAGAATTATATCTTAACTCATCAGTAAAATTATATATAAAGCAACTAAATATACGGGTTGAATTAGAATATGTTATTAAGATAGGCACTACCTTTTTGTTTATTTTGTTTGACCAAAGCCTATATGGATAATAAAGTTGTCTAATTAAAAAATCTTTGACTTCACCTATTTTGGCTTCTACTATTAAAAAGTAGTTATTGCTTTCAAACCCTGCATCGATTTCACATTGAGACTTTGTAACAAACATATTATAAGCATCTTCATTTAAAGTATTTTTGATAAAAAAACAGAAATCACCTGTGGACATTCTACCTGAAACTGTATAATGGACTTCTCCGTCATCTAGTAAATCAGCTATAATACCTGTATTAAAAGCACAACTTAACACCGAGCTTTCTGAAGATAAATTTGTATAGTCTATAGTTTCTAGTTCGGTGGGTTCAACCTCAATTGGTTCTGAACCCGAATCATAATTAACTTTTAAATAGGCATCAAAATATCCAATTTTATATTTATTCCTAGAAACAGGTAGTATAGAGAGATTGTTGTCTTTAAAAATCTTCGGTCGGTTAATAGAGTGGTCAAATTTTGCCATTAACCGACTTTCTCTAAACTGATTTATTGTAGCAGAGTCTATTTCAAAGGAACCGTCTTGAGAGATTTTGTCCAAAACTGAATAGTCTTGAAATATTTTTTCCCAAGCTACATCGTTCTTCGTTTTTTCAATTTTTTCTTGTGAGTTATTCATAATTTTTTACCAAAATTTCATCCACTCTACCTCTTTTACTGGGATTCGAGTTTATCGCTCTAATCGCAGATACTCTAGTTTGGTTGTAGTCACGGTACAAATCGACAATAAAATCCGTGTAAGCATTACTGAGTAAAAATTTACAACCTCGACGGTTCAACTCATCAACTGTTTCTTTTAATCTCCTTTGTTCATCTCGATTAAATTTATTCACATCGTAGCCTGTAAATGAAGCGCTATCAGAAATGGGATCATAAGGTGGATCAAAATAAATAAAATCTCCTTTATCTGCTCCTTGAACAGCGTCTTTAAAATCTAGATTTAACAGTTCTATTTGGTTGGTGTTCAAATATTGGCTGACGGCTTTTAACACAGCTTCTTCTAAAATATTCGGTTTTTTGTATCTACCAAAAGGCACATTAAACTGACCTTTAGAATTCACTCTAAATAAACCATTGTAACAGGTCTTGTTCAAAAATATAATTCTTGAAGCTCGCTCGACTGAAGTCTTATTTTCAAAACTTTTATCACGATCCCAATCTCTAACCGCATAATAGTAATTTTTTTCATTTTCATGATTATCTAAATCATTAATGAGTTCATCTAACGAGTCTCTGATCACTTTATAACAATTCATCAGTTCTGCATTACAATCATTAATCACAGCTTTTTTGGGTTGCAGGGCAAAGAGGAGCGCTCCTCCACCCACAAAAGGCTCATAGTAGGTATGCCGATTTGGGTTGTAATTCTTAGGTAAATGGTTTTCTCGAATTACTGGAACTAGCTGTCTTTTCCCTCCCGCCCACTTTAAGAAAGGTTTTACTAGCTTTTTTGATTTATTTTTTCCCTTATTTGTCGATACCATTTTTTGCTGTTCACAACCAATAATCTCCAACTGTACTATTGTACCCTAAATAGGGATATTCTATTTGTTAATTCAAGAAGTTTAAAATAGTTTATCAACGAAATATATCTAATCATTAAGTTTTAATTTACACCTCTTGTCAAGATTACCAATTTAATCTACATTCGTCTTCATCAAATTCACCAGGAAGGCTAAGTTCTACTATTGTTCCTATAGTATTGATTTGATTTATTGTTTTAAGCTTATCTTCTCGGGAAAGAGAATTTATGCCATAGAAGATAGTTGCCAACAGCCAAGCATCAAGTCTTTTAGCTAAATCGAGCGTCCAGTCATATCTTTCTTTTACACTCGGTTGATAACCTACTGTGGGATAAGAATTGCTTTGCTCTTGATTAGGTTTAAATGCAGGAGGGCATGGAACTTCTATAAACCCGGGCAGCATTTCTGTGAGTTCCTGAAGAATAGTAATATCTTGCTCTATGTCAAGTAGATACCAGTTAAAAGCACTGCTATCTTCTATAGTTGGTATAAACAACAAGTCTTCCCCTCTTTCATAAGTATTACAGGTGTTCCATAAATCATAACTTTTCAAGACTTGGCTTATGCCATTCATTAATTCAATTGGTTTATTGGGTATTTCGTCTTCATCAATAAAACTTTTGTCTGGATGTGTTTTTTTGCTTTTACTCAATCTTTCTGTTTGAAGCGAAGAATATTCAGTTCTGTTACTCCAGGTTAACTCACAATCTAAATTACTAAAATTTAATGTGCTACATAATTCAAATAAACTAGATTTTTCAAGGATTTTATGCATGACATCTAATCGAGCTTCTGTTGCAAGCAAATTTGATTCATACACAACAGCAGCTATTAGCCATGAATCTATAACCTTTGCTAATTCTAAAGTCCACTCATATCTTTCTAATTTAGTAGGTTGATAGCCAGTTAGCGGATCAGGATAACCAGCCTCATAAGAATTGACACGAAAAGCTGGGGGTAAGGGGATTAAGTATAGAATTTCAGTTTTCAAAAGAGTAAAGCTATGAGTGGTTTTATTAAATTGCTTTAAAGATATATCTCCCCAAGCAAAATATGAAGATCTAGTGGGAGCCACAAAAAACAGAGGATTATCCTCGCTATCAGTGTTGCAAGCATTCCATAACTCCTGAGAAGACAGTTCAGATAGAACCTGCTGGCGACAGTTTAAATAATCTTCAATAATTGCATTTTCTGAGTTAGCCATTTGATGGAAAAGTAACAAATTTGCAAAAGAGACAATATTGCTGATATGATTATACATCAATGGGAGTGCATCTCTTGTCTTCTACCTTATTGGTTAAATCGGTATCAGGTACGCACAAGTCCTGTTAGCCAAACCTTCGGCTTAGGATTAACTCACCACCAGACGTACCCGGTTATTTCTCTACACTCAACACTATCCGATTCCAGAAGAACAGGTTTTGAGGTAATATTATCATCAATGGCTAGCGCCAAATAGCCGCTCAAAACCATGCCCGAAAAGCGAAGGGTCAAGTTGGGGCGGGTTTAGTCGCATTTGGGTAAGCCCAGAAAGGATAGTCGTCAAACCCGCCCCTACACATTCAAAACCCAAAACTCAAAACTGTTAAACTGATGCCTCAAATTCCTCCACTCAATACCGAAACCCTTTGGCAAATCTTGAACGAAGAACTAGATGATGATACCGTAAATCAGCTTGTCTGGCATTATTTGGGGTATCGCTATGACCCAGAAACAAGCCAATGGGATTGTACCAACGTACCTCCAGACTGGTATGAGAATTATCCAGAACCCCCCAACTTTATCGAGAGTCGTCCCGCCACCACTAAACTCACTCGTTCAATTCCCAAGGAAAATAAACAGTTATTGAAAGAAGAATTAGGATTTAAAGGCTATAAAATTGGCGAATTTGGTCCGAGACAGACTCGTCGAGCTACGATGGCGAATTGGCTGTTAAGTTACATGAAAGATACGGGATTGAGCCAAGAGTGAATTCATTGATCACGAATAGCATCACTAGGTTAACACTCACAAACCCTGGGCAATGGTTTAGCGATCGCATCCTCCTGGCGGTTCCCGTCGGCGAGAGTAATGGGAATGTGGCAGAAGTTGTCAGTTTCCTGATTATTCTGTTACTCGTCGCCACCGCCGTGGCGTTGATTTCGCGGCGATTCCGTATCCCGTATATTACGGGGTTAGTGTTAGCCGGATTAGCGATTACGGAACTCTTACCCAGTCGCATCGGCTTGGATTCGGCGCTAATTTTTAATCTATTTTTACCGATTCTCCTGTTTGAAGCGGCAATTAATACTGATATTTCCCGCCTCCGCAGCACAATTAAACCGATTGCTTTACTCGCAGGACCCGGTGTATTGATCTGTTCGGGAATTACTTCAGTTCTATTGAGACTTGAATTAGGGATTGATTGGATACCCGCTGCGATGGTGGGTGTGATTTTATCCATTACCGATACGGCTTTAGTCATTGCTGTATTTAAAGAGGTTTCGGTTCCTCACCGACTGGTAACTCTGGTTGAGGGAGAAAGCCTGCTCAATGATGATGTCGCGTTGGTTTTATTTAGCCTAATTTTGACGATTCATGAAACAGGAGCCTTATCCGCGCTGGATGTGATTCAAGAATTTTTATTCGTGTTAATTGGCGGTGCTTTAGTCGGCGCGGCGTTAGGATATCTGAGTGTTGGATTATTGAGCCAAACGGAAGATCCCTTGGGCGGACTATTGCTCACCGTGGCTCTGGCTTTAGGCGCATTCCAAGCGGGAGAGTTGTTACATGTATCCGGTGTGGTTGCTGTCGTCATCGCTGGACTTATTGTGGGTAATTTTGAGCATTCTCAGGTAACATCCGCCTCGAATCAAGTGACCTTATTTAGCTTCTGGGAATATGCTGGGTTTGGCGTGAATACGTTTATTTTCTTGCTGATTGGCTTAGAGATAAACATTATTACCATTTGGCAAACCTTACCCGCTATCCTTTTAGCCTTCATTGCCTATCAAGTGGGGCGTCTACTCACCGTTTATCCGTTGTTAGCCTTCGTCCGTTTTTTTGATAAACCAATTCCGATGCGTTGGCGACATATCCTTTTGGCAGGTAATATTAAAGGTTCCCTCTCCACCGCCTTAGCCTTGAGTCTACCTGCTGATTTACCCGGACGAGAGACGCTGCTGGCGATTGTTTTGGGGATTGTTTTGGTTTCCTTGGTGGGACAGGGGTTAAGTTTACCATGGGTGGTACGGCATTTGAAGTTATCCTATCGGTCAGAATCCTATCAGCAAATTGAGGAATTGCAAGCTCAATTGATGACCGCTAAAGCGGCACAGGATGAATTAGCGAGTCTCCTGAAAACTGGAGTATTACCGAAATCAATTTACGAAGAAATGCGAGCCTCCTATCAACTGCGAGTCGCCACCGCTGATAGAACCTTGCGAGAAATCTATAACCAACGTCCCGAACATTCACCCGAAAATCGGAGCGATCGCACGAAACTAGAAGCCATTCGTCGGCAATTACTTTTGGCAGAAAAAGGAGCATTAACAGACGCCCTACGGAAGCGAATTTTGTCTGAAGTCGTGGTACAAAAGCGGATTAAACAAATTGATGAGCTGTTGTTAAAATTAGAAGATGATTAGTTTTTGGCAACCTCTAGCAGTTCTTGGCGTTGCTCTGCCGTCAGTTTGATGCGATACTTGAGATTGGGATTACTCATGGATGTATTCCATAACTCTTACCCACAATTTTAACCTTGCCACGCTACTACTAGCTTGGCAAGCTTAAAACGGTGGTCAAGTATTTTCTCAAACCCTTATGAGAGTAGCGATCCCGAAAAATTTTACCCACAACTTTAAGCTTGCCAGCCTACTAGGGTATATCAAAGGTTTCGGCGATTCCCTGATGCTTATTTCAGTGCCATTAACCTTAAGTTGGGATTGTTGAATAAGTGTTGTGATGGGGGGAGACAAAAGGCAAAAGGCTTTCAGAGAATCGCCGTAGTGCGAGCGTCTCGCTCGCTATTTTGCCTGGTTTTGAACTGATAAAGACTTAAACCCTTGCATTTTAATGTTACTTTTATCGACGCAGTGAAGCACCTGTTCAGATTCTGACACTACATCAACCCAGAACGAAACGCCTGCACTGCTGATTGAGTACGATCATCACCACGCAGTTTATCCAAAACATTTTGGACATAGTGTTGAACTGTTCCCGCTGGAATATCTAACCGTTTAGCAATTACCTCATTATCATACCCTTCAATAATGAACTGCAAAACCGCTAACTCCTGTTCAGTTAAAGGACAAGCCGCTATCAGTTGACTGGGTTTGCTAATATAATCCTGAATCGGTACTGGTTCTTGGGGGGGTGCTATCTCAGGTTGAGCCTGAGTTAAACTGCTATGTTTTAGAACAATTTTAGCAATTCCGGGATCAAGCCAAACATCGCCTCTATGAGTCCGTTTAATCGCATTTAATAGCTGCTCAAAATCAATCGTTTTCATGCAATAGGAACTCGCTCCGGCTGCTAATGCCGCCATAACTGCTTCTTCGTTTTCCTCTAAAGTTAAGATTAAAATTTTTGTCGAATAATCGGGATGATTCTGGTTAATCTTTTGAAAGCGTCGAGTTAACTCGATGCCATCCATGTCAGGAAGTCCAATGTCAACAATCCCAATATCCGGTTTAACTGTTTCCAGTAAGCTTAACCCATCAGCACCATTGGCGGCTTCACCCACCCATTCAATCTCTTGACTCTCTTGTAAAGCGGTTCGGAAACCTATACGAGTGAGTTCATGGTCTTCAATTAAAACGACTCTAATTTTACTCATTATTAATGTTGAATATTAGGTTTGCCAATAATCAGGTAAGTAGTCGGATAAAAGTAAAGTTAACGGTTGAGAATAGGGAACACCTCGACTTACCTCGACTTACTTCGGCTTCGCTCAGTAACACGCTCGGTAACACGCTCGGTGTGTCACAGGCAAGAGTAAGGGTTTGAGGGTTGTTAGCATTTCTTGGTACAGGGTACAGAATTTATGTCCAGGTACTTATCTGAGGATGAATGGTGCTGACTTAGGGCTGGTGGGTTTCGACTTCGCTCAACCCACCCTACGGTATGTCGAGGGTTTTGGGGTCTAACGGGAAATCAGGCATTGCCATGCATCTTAGCGTACCCTGGAAGCTAAAGCGCGATCGCACTCCAGTAACTGCTACGCTTAGGCTAGGCGTCTCTAGACTTCCAGAACCTTATACCCTGAAGGGTAGAACAGTTATCCATCAACACAGGAACCGCTATGCAAAAGTACCTCCCTTTAGTCGCTCGGATTTTTCTCTCCGCTATTTTTATCAAGTCGGGGATTAGTAAAATTTTCGGTTTCGCTGGCACTCAAGAGTATATGGCTGCTAGCGGAATTCCTTTTGCGGGTATCGTTCTCGTTCCGACTATCATTGTATTACTTGGTGGCGGACTCTCGGTTTTATTGGGCTATAAAGCCCGTTGGGGAGCTTTATTATTGATTGGCTTTTTAATTCCCGCTACCTTGATTTTTCACACCCAGTTTCCTGAAGAAGAAAATGCCTTTTTCAAGAATTTAGGCTTAATGGGCGGATTGTTGATGGTTGTCGCATTTGGTGCGGGTGAGATTAGTTTGGATCAACACAGCGAATCCTCTTCTATGCAGTCGGCGAAATAGATTAATCATCGGATTAGCATAAATTGGGGAAGAGAAAGGAAGGGTAATCTGTTTGCAAAACACAACTATTTTGTAATAATCTATAATTAATTGAAAAGCTTGGAAACATTTGTTGGGTTTCGACTTCACTCTACCCAACCTACTTAGGGACTCAATATCCGTTACGACGAATGACCAATGACAAATGACCAATGACAAACCTTTATACCCTTGAGCTACTGTATTAATCCAAACTGCCCAAAGCCAGAAAACTCAACAACTCAAAACTTCTGCCAAACCTGTGGCACAAAACTTATCCTAGCAGAACGATATCGTCCGCTGCGACTTCTAGGTGCTGGGGGATTAGGGAGAACACTTTTAGCAGAGGATAAATCTCACCCTTCAACCCCTTACTGCGCCATCAAACAATTTTATCCTCAAGGACAAAACAATTCCCCGAAAGCTGCCCAATTATTTCACCAAGAAGCCGAACGCTTAAAAGAATTAGGCAACCATTCCCAAATCCCGGAATTCTTAGCCTATTTTGAGCAAAATAATTGTCAGTACATTGTCCAGGAATTTATTGATGGAGAGAATCTGAATCAAGAGTTAGCGCAACTCGGTGCATTTTCAGAGGCTCAGATTCGCTCTCTGCTGAGTGACTTACTCCCCGTACTGCAATTTGTTCACCAAGGAAACGTTATCCATCGAGATATTAAACCGGAGAATATTATTCGGCGGCGTCGCGACAATAAATTAGTTCTCGTGGATTTCGGGGCGGCGAAGTATGCTACTTGGACAATATTAGCGAAAACAGGAACAAGCATTGGTTCTGCTGGATATGCTGCACCTGAACAAACCTTTGGTAAAGCTGTCTTTGCTAGCGATATCTATAGTTTGGGCGTTACTTGCATTCACTTGTTAACCCAGATGCAGCCCTTTGATTTATATGAACCGCTAGAAAGTGGGTTTATCTGGCGACAGTATTTAGTCAATAACCCCATCAGTCAAAACTTGGCTGAACTTCTGGACAAAATGATCGATCCGGTGATGAAACAGCGATATCAATCGGTTGAGCAAGTTCTCCAAGATTTCCATCACTTGGGAACAAGTCAGACAACGACTCAACCAACCCTTCCATCGCAACCCCTAAACGTTAATGCTTCGCTAGTCAATACAATTCAGGGTCATTCGGATAGAATCTCCACTATAACCTTCAGCCCCGATAAAAAAAGTCTGGCAAGTGGTAGTGTTGATAAAACGATTAAACTGTGGCAAGTGAGTATGGCATGGGAAATTCGTACATTTGGTGGCTGGTTTTCTGGGAAGCATAGTAAAGAAATAACCTGTCTGGCATTTAGCCCCGATGGAAAATATCTAGTCAGTGGAAGTCGGGATGCCACTCTAAGGTTATGGCAGGTACAAACCGGAAAACAATTGGTTAGTGTCAAAAGTCATAACGGTGGCGTTGATTCAGTCGCATTTAACCCGAAGAAACGTCTTTTGGCAAGTTGCGGTAGAGATAACAAAATTCGGATTTGCCAGAGTCAAACGTTGAAAACGATACAGGTTTTATCGAGTCGTTCCAGTGGATTTAATTGTGTCGCCTTTAGTCCCGATGGACAAATCTTGGCGAGTGGAAGTGGGTATCGAACCATTAAACTGTGGTATGTTCCCCACTGGCAAAGGCTGGGGACTCTAGCCGGACATATCAATTCCGTTGATGCGATCGCGTTTAGTCCTGATAGTATGATTCTAGCTAGTGGCAGTTCAGACGCAACGATTCGGTTATGGGATATTCGCACCCTGACGCAAACCGCCCTAATTCAAGGGAATTTTCCCCAGGTGCGTTCCCTCGCCTTTAGTCCCGATGGGCGTCTCCTCGCCAGTTGCGGTGGTGATAACACGATTAGAATTTGGAATGTTGCAACTGCACAAGCATGTTGTATTCTCGAAGGACATACGGACACCGTTCAAGTTGTGGTATTTAGCCTCGATGGACAAACCTTGGCGAGTGGGAGTTGTGATAAAACGATTAAAATTTGGCGTGTTTGGTAAGAATTGTCATTTGTCATTTGTCATTTGTCATTTGTCATTTGTCATTTAGTCGGGGCGGGTGTAGGGTGCGTTAGCAAAGCGTAACGCACCATTTCAAACGATAGTCGTGAAACCCGCCCCTACATAATCTCCCCTATCTACCCCATCTACCCCATCTCCCCCATCTCCCCCATCTCCCTCATCTCCCTCATCTCCCTCATCTCCCTCATCTCCCCCATCTCCCTCATCTCCCCCATCTCCCTCATCTACCTGTTCCCTTCTAATATGACTCAACCGATTAACCTTTTCGAGTACGAATCATTAGCCCATCAGCAGTTATCTCGCATGGCGCTAGATTATTACGCCAGTGGCGCTTGGGATGAAGTAACCTTACGCGATAATCGGACAGCGTTTGAGAAATTAAAACTTCGTCCTCGGATGTTAGTTGATGTCAGTCAGCGAGATTTAAGTACAACGGTTTTAGGGCAATCTCTTTCCCTACCCATTCTAATTGCACCGATGGCATTTCAATGTTTAGCTCATCCAGAAGGGGAAATCGTGACGACGAAGGTAGCGGCTAACGTGGGTTCAGCGATGGTATTGAGTACCATGTCTACTCAACCGTTAGAAGAGGTGGCATTGACATCTAAACAGGTGCAGTCAGACTCTCAGACGGATAGTCATTCTCCATTATGGTTTCAACTCTATGTCCATCGCGATCGCGCTTTGACTCAAGACTTAGTTGAACGGGCGGAAGCCGCCGGGTATAGCGCCCTTTGTCTCACCGTCGATGCGCCTGTTTTAGGGTGTCGAGAAAACGATAAGCGCAATCAGTTTACCTTACCCATGGGGATGCAGTTGGCGAATTTAGTCCATCGCGATATTCCGGAAATTGTTGGCGAATCGGGATTATTTGCCTATTTTGTCCAACAGCTTGATCCTGGCTTGACATGGCAGGATTTGGAATGGTTGCAGTCCTTGACAAATTTACCAATTATTGTTAAAGGGATTTTACGCGGCGATGATGCACTGCGGGCAGTAGAACATGGGGCAAAGGCGGTGATTGTCTCCAATCATGGAGGTAGACAATTAGATAGTGCGATCGCGTCAATTGATGCGCTTCCTGATGTTGTTGCGGCTGTCGGCGATAAGGTTGATGTCCTCATGGATGGAGGGATTCGCCGTGGCACAGATGTCCTCAAAGCCTTAGCATTAGGGGCGAAAGCGGTGTTAGTGGGGCGTCCGGTGTTGTGGGGATTAGCGGTGGCGGGAGAAGCTGGCGTACAGCATGTCTTAGAGTTGTTGCGGGATGAGTTGGATGTGGCAATGGCGTTGAGTGGTTGTGCCAAGGTACAGGATATTGATCAGAGTTTACTCACGCAATCCTTGTAGTATGAGCATCTTGCTCACTCACCTGTCAGCAGCATCAAAGCCCCTCCCCGTGGCGGGGAGGGGTTAGGTTGGTAAGACTATTGAGCTGACTTATCGAACTTTGTTACGCTTATCAACAATAACAACGTCCGGATCTTTATCGCCTTCTAGATCGTGAGCTTCAACAACTTCTCGATCATTTGTCCTTGGCTGCTTAACCGTTGACACAGGCTTTTCTTGTACATGTACATGCTCTTCTTTCAGATGAACGTTTTCTTCATGCTCATGTTCAACCTGTTCAGGTGCCTCAAAGATTTCTAATTCTTCTGCATGGCGATCGCGCATAATTGAGGCAGCATGTTCTACTTTCTCCTCGCTTCCGCTAACCATCAACAAATAGTCGCCAGCTTTGACGCGCTCATTGTACACCTTGGCTTTCTCTTCCGGAATACCCAGACCAATCAAAGCGCCAACAATACCGCCTGTTGCTGCACCAACTCCAGCTCCAGCTAAGGTTGATCCTAACGCCCCTATCTCGGCTCCGGCGGCGAGGATTGGACCAACACCAGGAATCGCCAGTACACCGACGCCAATCAAGAAGCCACCGACACCACCAAGAAGAGTACCCGTAGTCGCACCTATACCGGCTCCTTCTTTGGCTTCATTCCCTTGTCTTTCGGTAATTTCCTTGGCACCTTCCACCTCTTCGATATTCCGTGCTAGGAGAGAGACTCTCTCCATATCAAAATTCGCATCCTTGAGCGCCTGAATCGTATCTTGCAGATCTTCGCGCTTGGGGAAAATACCAACAACACGTTTGTAGTCACGGGTTTCGGGTACAAACTTTTCTTTTTCTAACATTACTGTTTCCTTTGAATAAATTAAACAACGTTAGGCTTGATTCAGCCCTTTGTTTTGGTTTTGACTAAAGCTATCCGGATGAAGTCAGAAGTATAACAACTAATGTCACACTTTATCCTTCAGGACAAACTTATTATTTGTTATCGACAGCAGAAGGAAAAATATCTTCGGCTACAATAACGGGTCTGTCTATATATCTAGACCCAAACTCCTTAATCTTTTCTGCGTCCCAACCGAGGTCAGAATCTTGCAACAGCTTCGGATCAAACTGACGCGCTACACCCGTCACGGTGACTCTTTCGCCTTCTTGAACAACGCTATCCTCAGCTTTAAGATTGCGATTGACACCAATCACTAAAACGCCGATATCATCTACCCAACCATCTTCAAATAGAGAGATTGAACTGGGAGAGTAAATATCTCTAACATTACCCTCGACAGCAATAACTTTGTCGAAATAGCCTGCGGGTGCTTCCGCTAAGTCTTGAGGAGTCGGTGCAAGGGCGAGGGATTCAGCGATAATAACAGGTTGATCTTCATACTCGACATATTCGTCACCTAACTCTACACCGTATTCGGTTTCGACATCGGCAATTACTAATTGCGCGACTTCACCCGTTACTTGAATCGGCATCTCTTGCTCCTCTGGAAGCTGGAAGGGAGCTTCTGTAAGATCTAGAATCAGAATGGATTCGTCGCCCAACTCCTCCGCCTGTACGAGATAGCCAAAGTCACCCACTTTTTGTTCGACAATATTTCTAATCGTGACCTCTTTTCCGATGATGTCTTCGGTATTTTCAGCAACGTCCTCGGTAGTAACGTTGGTTTTTCCTTCCTGAATTTCCTCGTTATCAGTAGTGCAGCCAGGAAGCAGCAAAGCGGCTAGAGCGAATGCGATCGCTCCTAAGTAATTCCCTGTTCGTTTAGTCCATAAGGGGACAGAGTCTCCTTGATTTAACATGTATTATTCCTATCTATAGAACGAAAGTGCCTGCTTATCTTGCTCACAGCAGACTAAGCTATCTAACTCGTTGATGGTTAGATATAGGTTGTTGGAAAACGTTGTTTATGGCGTTTTACCTATTGCCCTAATTCATAATCGCCCTAAATAGTCGTTGTGGAATCTATCAAGAGAGTGACTTGCTTCCTATGACTAATTGCATATCTTTCCAGAAGCTTGAGCGGTTATTCTTTCTCAGGATAGACGCCAAAGGAGATTGAGCGGGTCATGAATTTCTGCCATAATGGTTGAAATGCAAATCATCCACATCCTAGCTCTAACCCTAATTTTAGGCGTTACCCTAACGGTTGCGCCATTTGCCAAACCCGTTCAGGCACAACCCTGGCGTCCTGTGCGTGGTAGTATCCTGTTTGGGATTAGTGGCATGGCATTCCTAGAACAGCAAGAGGGTTCCACCTCATTTCTCATCGTTCATGATAATAAAGGGGTAGGGGAAGGGCGTCTGGCGATGATCACGGTTATCGGCGAACAAGCGCCTGAATATAGTCCAATCAACTGGTCAAACCAACCCTTACCTGTAGATTTAGAAGCACTCACGGCTGTTCCTGGACAATCAGAACCCACATTTATGGCGTTAACCAGTTCGGGAACAGTCTATCATTTCCGGCTCAATGGCAATCTTCAGAATGTGTCTGTTTTAAATGTATTTAATTTGCCCAATTTGCCGGAAGGAACTAACCTAGAAGGATTTGCCTTGCAACAACTTGATGATAAGTTACTCGCGGTTTGGACGCATCGGGGTAAAGATGAAGAACCCGGAGTCCTGTACTGGGGAGTTTTGGACTTGGAAACTAATGAGATTACGCCTCAAGGTTCAGCCCGTTTAACCGTCCCGTTTCCAGAGAGTAATGTTCGCCATATTTCTGATCTCAAGGTTGATTCGGCTGGTATTGTTTACATTACCTCGGCTTCAGATAATGGTAACGATGGACCCTTCCAATCTGCCGTTTACGTGGCGGGTGGTTTTAGTTTACAGGATAACCGTATCGTATTTCATCAAAATCAGGCATTGGTTCCTATTTATCATTTAAATTATCACAAAGTAGAAGCGATTGAACTCGTACCGGGTACAGCCGGAGGAATCATACTAGGAACCGATGATGAAAATATGGGGTCATCAGTTTGGGGCTTTGACGGAATGTTTTAGTCCCTTATTTTCAATGCATTGATAACCAGTGGAGAGGGCGGGTTTTGTTGAATATTTATTGGTAGATATCTAAATTGAGTCCCTAAACCCGCCCCTACAATTCACCAACTGCTCTGACTCAATCAATACTTTAGCTACTCGGCTCAATTTTTTTAAACAGTCTCAAAATCAGTAAAATGAATAGAGCAGAAATTAAACTCAAACCCCATAACCCACAGCCCGCCGCAACTCCCAACCCTGATGACACCCAAACCGCCGCCGCCGTAGTCAGTCCCCGAATTCTATATCCTTGTCGCTGCGGCTGAGATTCTTGTACGATTACTCCTGCACCTAAAAATCCTATGCCACCGATAATGCCTTGAATCACGCGAGGAAGTGCGTCTGCACTTTGTTCAGCAACACCAATTAATATGGGTATCAAGGCAAAGAATGCAGAACCAAAGCTAACTAGGATATGGGTTCTAAATCCGGCGGGTTTATCTTTAATTTCCCGTTCAAAGCCGATAATTCCTCCCGCGAGTAAGGCAGTACCGAGTCTAAGTCCTATCCCTAACCAATCGTTTGGCGCAAGTATATAAATGTTTGACATCAATTGACATCCTTTCCAACTAACTCTTTTGAGTATAGTTGAAGATGAATTGCCAAAAAGGAACGCTCTGCGATCGCTTATGCTGCCGCACTGGTGAGAGAAGAAGAACTGTTACCTTTGCGATCAGGATAATGATAGTAAAATCAGGCGGAAATCTTAGTATTACCCATCGGAGTTTCTCTGGAATGAAGATTAGGATACTCTTTTTGAAACCGCCGCATTTCTGGGCTAAAATCCCAGGCTTTAACTTTTGCAAGTAGCTTGGCATTCTCAGGTAACTCAGACAAATTAGTGTGACGAGTTTTCAATGCAACTGCTGCTGTAATTTTATGCTTCTCCTTCTCAATTGACGATATTAAGCAATCTGAAGATACAGTGATGCACCGTTTTGGCTTGCAAGAGTTCATTGAGTGTCATGTCTAGCTCCTGTTGTGCTGTATCTAATATTTTGCCTTCTGGAAACTCTACCATCCAAGATTTATTTAACGGTAGCATTCATCGCTTCTTATCCTATCCCACTCTCTTTCTGGGAGACTTAGAACCCAGATTGCAGGCACAGTATCAACGGTTATCTGAATCTGAGAAAATGGTAACGCTGTGGTTAGCGAACCAAAACGCGGCAGACATTTCCGATAAACCTGCCGAGTTAGCGTTGTCTGATTCTGATTTTTTGAAGGCGGTACAGTCTTTGAGGAAACGGGGTTTAATTGAAAAAATAACCGATAACGGATCGTTTGCGTGATTCTGCTTTGAGTACCTGGTTCGCCTTTGATGAAGTCACTGATGACACAGGTATCAAGGAGGTATTGCATTAGAAAATTTCCGGTTCGCGAGGGGGAAGCAGTTCATCCCGATAGGACTCGAAAGCGGGGAAATCAGGGATTCCTTGATAAGACAAAATCGCCTCTGGCCATTGGGACACTGAAATGGGTGGCGTTTGTATGGTGCGGCGTAACACTTGCACAATTAAAGTAGGCAGGGGAATATTAGATTGTGTGGCTTGATGGATGAGGTCTTGTTCGAGGTCTGGCGGTAGGTCGATGGTAATTTGCATCGGTAATTTTCCTCAATTTATCCCGCTTCGAGATTTTATCACCCTCCATGATAAACTCAACGAGGATTGAATATCTGCGGTGAGGATGAGCTTGCCAAACAAGCCCTTTGTCTCCTCACCCCAATCGGGTTAAGAAACCCAGTTTCTCAACCCCTCAACCCCTCCAACCACAGAAAATACATCCGCTCCGACCTATCCCCCGCCACCACCGTCACCCCATCAGCAGCAACTGCACAGGAATTCATCGCACCATCGCCAGTAAACGTGACTAACTCTTTCCCCGTCGCTACGTCCCACAGTTCCAGCGTCTGATTATCAGAAGCGGAAGCAGCCTATAATGAATTTAATCGTAATATTGAGCAGGACATTCTATGACAGCAAAACGGCTAGAAATTGAGGGAACTTGGGAAGAGATTGTCAGCCATTCTGATGCTTTAGCTGGATGTCAAGTGCGGGTTACTGTTCTTTTTGACCCAACTCAGTCCCCATCTCCAACAAGCCCTCTCCGCTTTCGTTCCGGTTCTGGTCGCTCTTTCCTCAGACACGCCGGAACTTGGTCTGGTGATGACCTAGAGGATTGTCTAAATATGGTTTATGAGACTCGTCGCCCTCTGGAGTTTTAATGGTGTATCTGCTAGATACAAACGCTTGTAGTCGGTTTATTCAGGGAGATTCAACGGTCATCAACCGCATTGTTGAAGTCGGGGAAGCACAGGTCGCGACTTGCGTGATTGTACAAGCAGAACTGCTTTATATGGCGTATAATTCTGGACAAAAAGCTAGGAACTTGGCTCAGGTTAAGGTGTTTCTAGAAGATATTAATGTCTATTTTATTGATGAAGAAACTGCTGATATTTATGCTCAATTTAAGGCGGAAATATTAGAGCGTTTTGGCCCCCAAGAAAAGAACAAGCGCAGAAAAACCCGGATTGAAAATTTAGGGATTGGGGAAAATGACTTGTGGATTGCTGCGATCGCCTTACGAAACCAACTGACTATTGTTTCTAGGGACAGTGATTTTCAAAGGATGCAAGCGGTGAAGCCGTTCGCTTTAGAATCCTGGTGATCGTTTTTGTTCCACATCCCAGAAACCCGGTTGTTGCCATAACTTTTACCTCCTCATGACGCCTCAGAGTGAATAAAGCATAACCGCGACTATTGGCTACTCTAAAATAGAGGCAGTAGTCAAGGCTGGTTGGAGTTACTTCCAATTCGTTTTGTTAGCTTCAAGGAGATCAATCTATCGATTGACAGCAATGATCGAATTACTCCTCTCTGTACTTATGGATTTCTTCCAGAATTTCGTCTTTATTCATGGTTATTATCCTCAATAATCAACTCCCATCAACTCATTCTCTTATGTCAGTCAGCTTGGGAGCATGTCACCTTTGTAGGTTGGGTTGAGCAACGAAACCCAACGCGAGCAGGTTAACGTAAAGATTATTGTGTAAACCTGACATACTCCCAGTCAGCTTTAGCTGACTTGAGCTTTGAGCCTTGGGTTAAAACCCAAGGCGGTTTAACATAGAGTTCGATAATGATTAATTTAAGGTTCCTTTAAAACTGACGTGACCAATCTTTAAACCAGCGTTCTACCACAACTTTTGTTTGAGTAAAAAACTCCACAGCTTGTCGCCCCTGTCCATGTAAATCGCCATAAAAACTATTTTTCCAACCACTAAAGGGAAAGAATGCCATCGGTGCGGCTACGCCAATATTAATGCCAATATTCCCCGCTTCGGCTTCATACCGAAACTGTCGCGCGGCAGCACCACTGGTAGTAAATAAACACGCCATATTCCCCCATTGACCCCCGTTAACTAATGCGATCGCGTCTTCAATGGTGTCCAGATGCATTAGACTTAACACCGGACCAAATATTTCCGTTTGAGATAGAGAACTATCAGGGTTGACATTTTCCAGAATTGTGGGTCGAATGAAATTCCCTTGCTCATAGCCGGAAATCTTCACCTTGCGCCCATCTACTAATACCTTTGCGCCTTCTTCAGCGCCCTGTTGAATCAATCCCTCAATTCGGGTTTGACTGTCACGGCTAATCACCGGTCCCATTTCCACCCCTTCATCCAATCCATAGCCAACGACACGAGTTTGAGCCGCAGACGCGATCGCATCGGTAAAACTATGCCGTGCTTCCCCCACGGTAACCGCCACAGACGCCGCCAGACACCGTTGTCCCGCACAGCCAAAGGCACTATCGGCAGCAATTCGAGTTGTCATTTCCATATCTGCATCCGGGAGGACAATTAGGGGATTTTTTGCCCCACCCTGACATTGCACCCGCTTACCGTGAGCAGCGCCTTTGCTGTATACATACTGTGCCACCGGGGATGATCCGACAAAACTAATGGCGCGAATCGTGGGGTGTTCTAAAATCGCATCCACGACGGTTTTTGCCCCATTCACCAGATTTACTACCCCTTTCGGTAATCCCGTGGCTTCTAACAACTCAAACACCTTTTGCATCGTCAACGGGACTTTTTCCGAAGGTTTAACGATACAGGTATTCCCGCAGGCGATCGCATAAGGTAGAAACCAGAAGGGAATCATCCCTGGAAAATTGAACGGCGCAATAATCGCTATGACTCCCACAGGTTGACGAATCATGATTTCATCAATCCCCCGCGCCACATCTTCCAGGTTGTATCCCTGCATCAGCATCGGAATCCCACAGGCGACTTCCACATTTTCAATTGCCCGTCGTAATTCAGCTTTTGACTCCTTTAGGGTTTTCCCGCATTCCAGGGTAATCGTGTGGGCTAATTCGTCCAAATTCTCGTCTAATAAAACCTTAAGTTTAAACAGATATTGGACTCGGGTTGGCGGGGGAATCCGCCGCCAATCGGAGAAAGCAACCGCCGCCGCCTCCACCGCCGTATCTACATCATCTTGAGGCGACAAAGGAACTTGGGCTAAAACATCAACCGTAGCCGGATTAACCACATGAAGCGATTCCGTGGCGCTGGAGGGACACCATTTGCCATTGATATAGTTCGGTAACAGATTTTTTAGATGCACCGTTGGTTCTCCAAAATGGGCGAGCAAGGGGAGATGGGGGAGCTGGGGGAGCTGAGGGAGCTGGGGTTGTAGAGACGTTCCGGTGGAACGTCTGGAAGCTGGGGGAGATGAGTAAGTTAACTCAAAACTCTACCTTACCTATTGCCTATTGCCCATTGCCTATTGCCTATTGCCTATTGCCTATTGCCTGTTCCCTGTTCCCTGACAAATGACAAATGACGAATGACAAATGACGAATGACAAATTACCGATCAACCACATTTAAGCGTCGAGTAATCATCGTCATCCCATCACCCCGAATCAAAACGGCTGAAATCCAGCGATCCTGGGGAGTTAAGGGCGCTCGTCCCACTTTAAAAATTCCGCCTGCGGATAGTAAATCCAATTCCAAGTCACTGGGTTGGCTGTAGCGATCGCCATTAATCGGTTCTTCTAAGGCTGTTCCCAATAGTAGATTATCCCCTAGGGGTTCTTGGACGATCGCATCAAAGTTAAACGACTGACCAATACGCACCTGTTCCGGTAAAATCACTTGCAGGTTGGGAGGATTGACGCCAGATGTCAGTTGGGAACGTTCTGCCAAAATTTCCGAGGAGACGATTTGTTGATTTTCGTAACGTTGGCGCGATCGCAACATGGATTCGAGTTTCACCATTGTACCGTTGTTGGGCTGAGTTCCGGTTACGGTGGTGACTGTCTCCGCTACAATCCCATCCCCTTGATTGTCCCAAGACTGTAACTCGGTGCGATACGTCAATTGAGGATAGCGTTCCCACAGTTGCTTCAGGGCTTCCTCCATCTGAGCGTGAGTCAAACCGTCAGAATGTTTGAAATCCTGGCTATAGAACTGCATCACACCCTCCACATCCCGGCGATTTGCGGCTGCATCGATTTGCGCCAGGAGTTCTTTGAGCTGAGGTGGGGCGGTTGCGGGATCTTCGGCTTTTGCTGCCGTTGCCCATCCCAGGGTTAAACCCAGGGCGAAGAGCAAAATCATTGACCCGTTCAGGGAATACGCCTTGGTTTTCGCACTCAAGGAACCTGACTTTTCATACCTTGGGGAGAATTCAAAGCCTCTCTCCTTGCCGGAGAGAGGTTTGGAGAGAGGTTTTCTATATCCCGTGAAAAGTACGCTCAAGGAACGGGAAACGCGACGAAACATATTGACCGGATTGTGCATTAGGGGCATCGTAGGAAATAGTTTATATAAAGAAATTGGCTTCCAATTGGACAGATAAGATGGTATATTCGCCAATTTACTGCCAATTTTCGATTTTAACTCGACATAACAGTCGCCTTTAGGAGGAACAACGACCTTGGCTGACACTCCAATTCGCTTATTGATTGCTGCCAGTGGCACAGGAGGACACTTATTTCCGGCGCTGGCGTTAGCTCAACAGTTACCAGAGTATCAAATTGAGTGGCTGGGCGTACCGAACCGGGTGGAACAATCGGTGATTCCCCAACACTATCCCCTGCACACGATTTCGGTTGAAGGCTTTCAGAAACCCTTGGGACTAAATACGGTTCGCGTTTTTGGGCGTCTCGTGGGTTCCATCCGGCAGGTGCAGCGACTGATCCAAACTCGGCAATTTGATGCTCTGTTTACCACAGGCGGTTATATTGCCGGACCTGCGATCATCGCAGCACGGTTACAGGGATTGCCTGTCATTTTACATGAATCCAACGCTATTCCCGGAAAAGTCACCCGCTGGCTGAGTCCCTTCTGTGATCAGGTAGCGCTCGGATTTGACGCCGCCTCCAAGTATTTACCCAAAGCCCAAACCGTCACCGTTGGTACACCTGTTCGGGCTGATTTCTATAAGCCTCAGCCGTTAGACTTACCGATTCCTGACGATGTACCCTTAATTGTCGTGGTTGGCGGTTCCCAAGGGGCGGTGAGTGTGAATCAACTCGTGCGTCAATGCGCCAAGACTTGGTTTGAAATGGGCGCGTGGATAGTCCATTTAACCGGGGAAAAAGACCCAGAGGCTTCCACCTTAGAGCATCCCCACTATATTGAACTGCCATTTTACACCAACATGGCAGCGCTACTGCAACGGGCGAATTTAGCGATTAGTCGGGCGGGTGCAGGTTCGTTAACAGAATTGGCGATAACCGGAACCCCTGCTATTTTAATTCCTTATCCTTACGCCGCAGAAGATCACCAAAGCTTTAATGCGGCTAGTTTTGCCCAAAAAGGGGCGGCTCTGGTTTTTCCTCAATCTGAACTCACCCCCGAATTACTCGAAAGTAAGGTATCTTATTTGCTCAAATCTCCGGACATTCTCCAGCAAATGGCAGAAAAAGCGGCATCGTTAGCGGTGACGGATAGTGCAGAACAATTAGCAATGTTGGTGCGTCGGCTTGTGGAGAAAAAATAAGCGTAATTTCAGACAATTGAATTTACCAAAACCTTATCGGCTGTCTGAAATTGTCGCTGAATAAACGAACGACAAGCACACACCACCAAACACGATGAAACTCAGACTTTTGACAGTGCTAACCCTTGTGGCAAGTACCAGTTTTGTTGTTCCGGTAAAAGCCCAAAACGCCCAACCTGTTCAATCATCCCAAGAACAGGTTAATCGTGAGCAACTATTAGAAGCTTGTGCCAACAACCGCGCTGATACGTTACCCAATCCGTTTACAGATGTATCGCCGACTCACTGGGCGTACAAAGCAGTGTTGAGTATGTATTATTGTGGTGCTTATCGTGGCTCCATTCCCCCCGAACGAGTCAAGCCATTGTTAGATGAGCTAGAGTAGATAAGACCATACTGCCTTATATGGGGCAATTCTAACGAATTTCCTAGCCGAATAAGCATTTCATGCCGTGTTGGGTAATCCCGTAGCGTTGTTTGAGTTCGGGGAGGGCTTGGCGTAGGCGATCAAGGAGGCGATCGAGGATGGGTGGGGATGGCTTTAGGTTCATCGTTCTATATTTAATTTAGCGATCGCGTACTTTTACACAAGTTAATCAGCGTACCGTTTACTTTTATCCGACTACTGATCAACAGCATATTCGTCACTGTATAGTTTCTTGATGCCGCACGCTTCACAGCCTATTGCTTGCATACAACACATTGTGCGAATATACTCATAGTGTTCATTGGGGAGTTGCAGGTAGTACAAATGGCAAAAACGGTAAAATATGAGCAAATTTTGCTTTTCTCTTTCGACTCTGACAAAGATAGCTATTATTTGACCTTTAAGAAGCTTTACTACCATCTCTATTCCAATAGCTCATCTAGCCGTGCTGAACGTATCATTGAGGACATATCAAAAATTCTTCTTTGTAAACTACTAATTGACAAAGGAAACGTTACCAATATATTAGATACTTATATGGAGGGTAAAGGTACAGCGAACGAGTTGCTTTTACCAGAACTTCGGAAGAACTATCCATCCGCCATGGATGAATCTGACAGATTTAGTCTTGGAGATTCATCAATTAAAAGCAGTTTCAAAGTTTTATCAAATATTAATTTAGTTGAGTCACCTTCCTATATTATTGGTGAGGCTTTTCAAGCCCTTATCGGACCAAAACTGAGAGGAGATAAAGGGCAGTTCTTTACTCCTAGAAGCTTAGTGAAAACCATGGTAAGCATTGCCGACCCGAAACCATATAGTAAAGTTGTCGATCCGGCTTGTGGCACGGGCAGCTTCCTATCAGAAACTTACAATTATTGGATCGAGACTACAGCTGAAACACTCTTGTCAGATAGTCACTATTCGTTAGTTGGTCTAGATAAGGATAAAGATATCTCAAGACTTGCAACAGCTACTCTAGAAATTATTGCACCCAATAACTACTCAATATTTACAACAGATTCACTCGACATAAATCATTTAATTGCTTCTGGATTTAGCTCTAAAATATTTGATGCAGATGTAGTTTTAACAAATCCTCCATTTGGGGCAAAAATTGGAGTCACTAGAGAAAGTATTCTGGAACAATATGATCTGGGTCATCACTGGTACTTTTCATCTACTAAGAATTGTTGGATTCAAAGTGACAAAGTTCGTAAAAATCAAGATCCACAAATTTTGTTCATTGAATTATGTGTAAAAATCCTTAAGCCAGGTGGAGTTTTAGGAATCGTATTACCCGAAGGGGTTTTCGGTAACAAGCAAACTGGATACATTTGGGACTATCTTTATCAAGAGGGTATTATCACAGCTCTTCTGGACTGCCCTCGTACAACATTTCAACCTGGGACAGATACAAAAACCAATGTTCTTTTTTTTCAAAAGTTTAAGGATAAATCTCACAATAAAACTAGATATCCTATTAAAGTTCCTATTGCAGTCGCTTTACATTGCGGTCATGATCGTCGAGGACGGGTAACCCTAGAAAATGGACAAAAATATCCAGATGATTTTATTACTATTGCTCACGAATTTAAAGATAAAAATCGTTCTAAATATTGGTCGAATTGTGAAGTCAATAATCCATATTATTGGGTACCAAGATTTTATGATGCTTCTTTAAGTAAAAGTATTCAAAAAAAAGCTTTTGAGATGCAGGCTGATTTGGCATCCTTTGATGAGCTTGTTAAAAGTGGCTATATTGCTATTAGGAAAGGGCATGAAGTCGGCTCTCAAGCCTATGGGACTGGCAACATTCCCTTTATTAGAACGTCTGACATTGCGAATTGGGAAGTCTCTGTAGATCCGACTAACGCTGTTAGCGAGGAAATTTTTCAAAAATACGCTAAGTACCAAAAACTTAAAACGGGTGACATATTGCTGGTTGTAGACGGAAGATACCGAATTGGACGTACAGCAATTCTTCATTCCAATAACATCAAAAGTGTTATTCAAAGTCACTTTAAAATTATTACAGTTACGACTCAAGCTCCCTTTAACAGTTATGAACTACTGTATATCCTTAACATGCCTTTGATACTTCAGCAAATGAGGAATTTAACATTTATTCAATCAACGCTGGGAAGCATTGGAAAAAGATTAGGGCAGTTGCAAATATTCATTCCAACTCAAACAGAGGAGTGGATCACTGAGATCAGCAATTTTGAGCGTCTCCTTTCAGCTAGGGCATCTATATTGTCTGAACTTCAAAAATTCCACACACCCGAACCAGAACTATAAGCGCCTAGCTCTATCTAAAATGCCTTCAATCCAAGCGTAGAATTCATCCAAAGTCTTAGTTCCCTGAGCGATATTACATTCTCTATGGGCAAAACCTACATTATCGGCATTGTGAACTCTTGGATTTTTGTGGCATGTTTCTATCGCAGCTTTCCCTCTTTGTGCTGTTGAGAATAAATTAAATGAAATAGGCAGTAGGCAAACTTCACACTTAGTCGAACTTGGAGTCATTTCTTGAAAAGCTTTTTCTAAATATCTTTGTATTTCATCTGGAGGCGTGGGAGAATCGGGCATTTGATAAACTAGCCACGTTAATTTCATGGCAACCTGCATACAATCCTCATAAGTGGCTGCTTTTTCTCTCAGTTTAGCCACAATACCCGGTCTAAGTTTGCTCATGTCTAACTCATAGTTCAGTAATTCTTCATCAGATAGGAGCATAGCCCAGCGTAAAATCCTATTTGGTCCAGCATCATCGCTTGCCCATGATGCACCTGTCGTATTAGTTGAATCACGCTTAATTTTATCGGCAATTTTTTTGTATCTTTTTTTAAGGTCTTTCAAATAGGGATATTCTAAGCACTTTCCATCATGTCCTTTTTCACGATGACAGCGATGATTAGCAATTGGCGCAAACCTAGATCGGCTATTAAGTGATTTCAAACAAAACTCAATCATATCTAGAGGTTTACGAATTCATCCAATGAACCCATCAGAGAACTGGGCTTGATTTGCAAAGCCTCGCAGAGCTTGACTATATTTTCTAAGGAAATATTTCGTTCACCTCTTTCAATACTTCCAACGTAAGTTCGATGCATACCCGCTAACTCGGCTAGCTGTTCCTGGGAAAAGCCTAAGTCTTCACGCCTAGCCCTCACAGCAGCACCAAACTTTTCGCGAAGTGTCATCATTACCTCTGCTAAGGATTGCTGACGCTAATAATCGGGTGGTGATGACTAAGAGTCTACAGACTATAAGTAGCGCTTGAGGGTGTGCAATTCACTGGTTATTGGCCATTAAACAGTTAAATGTCACCCCTTAAACATTTAGTGTCATGTCTGAAATCCTTGCTACACTTGGATTGTGCCAAGACAATAATCGCTGAAGCTGGCGACAAATAGCTCTTTAATGGAGAATATTAAGAAGCGGGCAGCGAGAATCGAACTCGCATCATCAGCTTGGAAGGCTGAGGTTTTACCACTAAACTATGCCCGCAGGCGCTCATAACTTTTCTAGTATAAACCACGATAGCACAAGTTTGGCAAGTTTTTGCCAAAATTATCGGCTCAATTCCCCAGGGGATCAATTTCTAGGGTCAGGGAGTACGATCCGTACACGGGTTTACCCTCCATGTACGTTGGTGAAAACTCCCAATCCGCAATAATCTGGTTGGCGAGTTTCGTGGCTTGCTCTGGCCTCAGTGTACCTTGTTGCACTTGGGTCTTATCAGGTATAACCTCGGCTTTGCCCATATCCGTGATCAAAACAACAACCTTGACAACCACAGGTTGCTCTAGAATAATGCCTAATGACGCGAGGTCATCCACCGAGAGGGTTTTTCTCTCTTCCTGGATTTCGGCAAGTCGATCGCCTGGATTGTCTGGATTGATAATAGAACCACCCCCGCTACTCACAATCCTGAGTCCATTAATAGAAGCAATGAAGCCCCCACCCGACTGATTTTCCGGTGACGTGGGTTCTGTGGGTTCCTCTGGCGATGGGGTAGGAGACGGACTAGGCGTAGTCGGGTTGGGAAGTTCCTCGGATGGCTGAGGAGACGGCATTTCTCCCATCCCTTCAAAGGTGGTGGAGGTTGGCGACGGGGTTGGGGTTGGGTTCGGTGAGTTGGGCGAGGAAACCGTTGTGGGTGAAGGCTGAGGGGTTTCCTGAGTGGTGTTTGCGATCGCCTGCGCCTGAGTCGGTCGATTTGTCTCTGGTGCTGATTCGGCTTGACTCTCAGGACTCTGCGCTGGTGTTTTTTGGGATACTGGAGAAGGTGGAGATTGAGTTGCCGGAGTTGGCATGGTAGCACTTGAGGCGATCGCAATCATCTCAATGGGAATCAGTCGTTGACTCAACCGCCAATCCTGAAAGCGCCCCAATAGCGCCAGACGCAGCAACCCCAAGCCAACTAAATGAATCGCCACAGAACTTAGAATAACCGTTCTCCATAGCGCCGGGGGGTCAGCGTGACGGCGTTGGGGTATCTGAGGTTGGTTTAGCGTGGGTTGTGTCATTACAATCAGGTTGGGATGCTTATAATTCCATACTGCCAAATGCCAAAGTCATGGGACACACGGAAGCCCTTTGGTTAGAACGACCTAGCCGTCAGACGAAAGAACAGCCACAGCAGGTGATTGAAGGCTTGAACCTAAAACCCACAGATAGATATTGTGGCAGATATTGGTGCAGGTACAGGTTATTTTAGCTTTCGTATCAGTCCCCTCGTCTCTCAGGGTAAGGTGCTGGCGGTGGATATTCAGCCAGAGATGCTGGATATGATCGAATTCTTGAAAACTGAGAACAATGTGACCAATGTTGAGCCAATCTTGGGCAGTACCACTAACCCCAATTTACCGGAAGAAACCGTTGATTTAGCCTTGATGGTCGATGCTTATCACGAATTTGCCTATCCTAGAGAAATGATGAGTGGAATTGTGCTATCCGCCTAACACTGGACAACCGTGGACAACACGATCATTCCAGTAATGGATAGCCAGTCTCAGCAAACGCTACGTTATTAGGGTCATGGAATCTATAAGTGCTAGCCAGCTTATAGTCTAAAAGCCGTCTAGGTTTAAACAGGTGATTTAGGTATAGCCAGTGACTTAGGCTCTCACAAGCCTTAATAACATTGACGAGGCACAATTTACCCTAGCAATAGGAGTTTCGTATTATGCGAGTTTTCGTAATTAATCAAAACCAGGAACCACTCAATACTTGCCATCCCGCCAAAGCCAGAAAGCTACTTTCTTCCGGCAGGGCAGCTGTGTGGAAGCGGTATCCCTTCACCATTATTATGAGACGGGAGGTAAAAAAGCCCATTGTTAAGGAACATCGACTAAAAATTGACCCCGGTTCAAAAGTAACTGGACTAGCCATCTTAGAAGGTCTGCGAGTCGTATTTGGGGCTGAGTTGACTCATCGTGGATTTGCCATAAAAGCTTCTATTGAAGACCGTCGTGCTATTCGTCGTAGCCGCCGCCATCGTCATACTCGATATCGTAAGCCGCGATTCAACCGCCAACGTGCCGCCGGTTGGTTGGCTCCTAGTCTCCAACATCGGGTAGACACCACTCTAACTTGGGTAAATCGGTTGAGAAAGTTGGCTCCAATTTCCAGTATTTCAATGGAACTCGTACGGTTTGATACTCAGCGACTGAATAACCCGGAAATAACTGGTATTGAGTATCAACAAGGAGAACTTTTTGGTTACGAAGTCCGGGAGTATCTATTGAACAAATGGAAGCGCAAGTGTGCTTACTGTGGAGCTTCTGGCGTTCCCTTACAGATTGAACATATCTACCCAAAATCCAAAGGAGGCAGCAATCAAATCTCTAATTTATGTCTAGCTTGTGAGTCATGTAACCGGAAAAAAGGAACCCAACTTTTAGAGCAGTTTCTCAAAAAGAAACCGGAGATTCTCCAACAGATATTAGCTCAAGCCAAAAGTCCCCTCAAGGATGCTACGGCCGTCAACTCGACTCGATGGGCGTTGTATCACCAACTGACGGCTACGGGCTTACCTGTTAAAGCCGGGACGGGTGGCACAACAAAGTTTAACCGCACCCGCCTGGGTTTACCAAAAACCCATTGGTTGGATGCTGCTTGTGTGGGACAATCGACTCCAGAAAATCTCATCACTGGCAACATTAATCCCTTGGTCATCAAGGCAACGGGACATGGAAATCGGCAAATGGCACAAATCGATAAATTTGGTTTTCCACGCCGGAAAAAAGATGGCAGTTATAGGGTGAGAACTCGCACCAAAGAGTTTCATGGATTTAAGACAGGGGATATTGTCCGCGCCATTGTCCCCACCGGGAAGAATAAAGGGACACATATTGGGCGAGTGACAGTGAGAGCGGGTCGAGTCTTTGACTTAACTACAGTCAAAGGAAAATTACAAAGCATCAACTGGAAGTATTTTTACCCCTTATGGAAAGCGGACGGTTACACTTATGTTTACAAAGTCCAGAAATGTTCATTGATGTAGCGATTAGAGGAATAGCGATCGCTAAAACCGGGTGGACGAGTTGTACTGGTGGAATATCGCCGGGAGAATCCCTTGATTCCGATTAAAGCGCTGCATAAAATGACTCAGAGACAAGCGCGTAAAGAAATGAATGCGGTAGGGTTGCAGTGGCGGGAAACTAAAGAGTTCTTACCCCAGCAGCATTTGATGCTATTCCAGAAACCATTCAGGGGCGATAAGCTACGTGAAAAATAGGCAGGGTGTAGGGTGTAGGGTGTGGGGTGTGGGGAAGAATTGAACCCCTCGATATGCACTCAACTCAAAATGATTTTTCTGTTTTGGACAAATACGTTAAATCAGTTAATCCAACGCCAGTTATAGTGATTCCATTCGTAAACCCCCTGAATCTCATATTCCATGCCATTATCGAAGCGCACGACACAGTTGCATCCCGAACCATCACCCTCTATGCTCTGAGAAATCTGCACTACTGTACAAGGAAACCACTCCCGACTACAGGGTCCATTATTTTGTACCCATTCCCAGAGTCCGTTAGACACTTCGATGCGATCGCCGATTTTTAACTTTAACCCTTCTGTGGGGTTCTGTGCGTCTAAATACTGCGCCAGATGCACCCGCTTGACCCGATTTAGCCATTGCGGTCCATAGCGATCGCGAATAAACTGGACGGATGAAGATTCGCGATTATGCAGCCAGTCATTGAGGAGTTGGATTTTCCAGGAATAACCCAGCCGTTCTTGTTCCGTGACAAATTGCAAAAAGCGCGATCGCTCATCTGGAGTCAGTTCATCCAGAGGATTAGCCGTTGTCTGATCCCCTATCGCCGAAGACTGTAAGGATTGACCCATAATCGCATCCATCAGCACCCGCCGTAAAATTTGTTTCTGCTGATCTGTCAAGGGACATAAAACCGCTTCGCATTGGATAAAGGCGAGTTGCAAGACGGCTTCAATCTCGGCTGGATTCATAACAGGCTCAATCAGCAGACTGGCTTATGGCTGGTGATAGCGTGCAGCATAATAATTGCATGATAATCTCTCAGGAGACAATTCAGCCGCCTAATTAAGGACAGTTTGCGGCTGGATTCGCGCTATGCTGAGGAATGGAATGATTTAGTTAAGATAATTATTACTATCGGTTATGCGAATTCAAGGTTGGTTCACTACCGTTGCCGTTGCTTGTCTATTTTGGCTAATCAGTTGGGTCATTGCCCCTGCCGCCTTTGCCTTCGTTCAGGTTGAACTGTCTGACCTGTCTTATCACGAATGTTCCTCCAAGTTTTCCGAAGGATTGGTCACACCCGGTTCCATCCAAGCCGCCGATTGCTACATCATCACTGGCAAAGCGATCAACAAGTCAGGTAAACCCGTGATCAACGCTGACATTTTTGGTCGGATCTACGATGCCAATCATAATCCCGTCTTTCAAAATCGTACCCGGTTGGGCGCTATTGATGAAGTCCCACCGGGCGTTAGTGATTTTGAAGTGCGAATTACGGTTTCGGCTAATCAGCCAACCCCATTGCAGCTTGAACAATTCAAAGCCTCCGGTTTTACGGGCAAAGTCCGCCGATAGCATTGGGTTGACTCCCAATTCGTAGTTGACCCAGCCGTAGCCTAGATGCTCACAATCAATTGAGCGACAACTTGCAGGGCAATAATCGCCAGCAGAGGGGATAAGTCCAGACCTCCAATCGGCGGAATGAAAGAGCGGAAAATATTCAGGTAAGGGTCAGTAATTGGGCTGAGGAACCCAGCAATCTGGTTCATCCATTCAACCGTGGGGAACCAGGTTAACAAAATGCGGACAAATATCAGCAGTAGATAGATATTGAGGAAATTGTAGAGGCTTTCGGTTACCAGTGCTGTAGGCATAAATTGAAATGTTTCCTTACTAAGTTTAGAGGGCGGATATGATAGTGCCTTTCTAGTCAGTTTAACGGATATCACTCCATTTCGGCTTAGGAATCGAGCGAACCTTCCCTATCGGTGAGTTCCGTACTCCCACTCCCATTCACTGGACCCAATTGCTGGCGCACATCATCGATCGCTGTATTAAGCTGGGCAATTTTGTCTTCTAAACTGCGACGCGCCGCTTCAATGCTCTCCTCGGAGTTGAGCTGAGACTTTTTACCCTTCATCGCTTTCTTTTCGGAAAGGCGGGACTTGAGTAAAGACTGATCGGCATCTTCATCACTACTATTGCGTTGTCCGGCTAGTATGGCTCCGATAACGCCACCGACTACGCCCCCTATAGCGATTCCCGCCAGAAGTCCGCCTGTAAAACCATCGCGCTGACTCATTTTTCCTTTCGTACCCTTGAAATAAAAAACGCAACTGCTTTTCCAGATTAACGGTTGGCTGATGCAGATGCCTACATCTTCGTCTTATGTCATTCGTCCTTTGTCATTTGTCATTCGTCATTCGTTTACCCCTCATCTTCCCCTGCTCCCCCTGCTCCCCCTGCTCCCAGACGTGCCATGGCACGTCTCTACAACCCCAGCTTTCCCCCTACTTTCATGTGCCAAAAGCGCGATCGCCTGCATCTCCTAATCCGGGTACGATAAATCCTTGCTGGCTTAATTCTTCGTCAATTGTGGCGGTGTAGATGGTTAAGGTGGGATAATTGCCCCCTAACTTTTGCAAGGCGGGTGGAGCCGCAACCACGCTGATAATCCGGATCAAGGCTGGATCAGCACCTCGCTGAGTTAGTTGTGCGATCGCGGACATCATTGTACCTCCCGTTGCTAGCATGGGTTCGGTAATTAAGATATGGGTACCCGGATCAAATTGTTGGGGCAATTTATTTAAATAACACTTTGCTTCTAGCGTTCCTTCATCGCGCACCATGCCTAGATGGTAAATGGATGCCAAGGGCAATAAGGTTTGCGCCCCTTCTAATAAGGCTAATCCCGCCCGTAAAATCGGCACGACGACTAAAGGAGTCTCTGGATTCACCATTGTGGCTGGACAAGGTGCTAGGGGAGTCTGAACCATCAACTCTTCCGTCGGTAGCCAGTCTCGAATCGCTTCGTAGGTGAGCCAGCGCCCTAACTCCGTCATCGCACTTTTGAATAGGGGGGAGGGTGTCGCTGCATCACGGGCAACACCAAGCCAGTGCTTGATTAGGGGATGAGGGGGAACATAAACACGTAATTGGGGAGCCATAGCGAATTAATCGATAACGACGAAGGAATACCTAAACTGAATCATGATAATGCTTTTTTTTCCCGACTGCCGAGATGGTATCCGGGCTAAATGCTGTATTTGCCCGTTTATTGCCAATTATTTGCATTAGTGTTGACATTAATTTTCAACAAGGATATAGTAGTCCTCAGTGTTCTCCTCTCATTAAGGATTGGTAGGTGGGACGGGCAAGCGGTAGCAGCCTGAACCACCCTCTTTTTTTTTGGAAGTGCAGGGGTGCAGGGGTGTAGGGGTGCAGGGGTTCATGTAGAGACACAAACAGCACATCTGGAAGGGAGAATAGAGAAAAGTTAAACTCGAACTTATAAAAGACCTCTCTCGTCTAATCATTCATGGCTATTGCTTCTCAATCTCCCTCATCCACGGATCACGCTCCGAACGAAACCTCTGTATTTGATGTCATCGTCATTGGTTCTGGTATTGGCGGACTCGTGACGGCGACTCAGCTAGTCGCTAAGGGTGCGAAGGTGCTGGTACTGGAACGCTATCTGATTCCCGGTGGTAGTGCTGGCTACTTTGAACGCGAAGGGTATCGCTTTGATGTTGGCGCGTCGATGATTTTTGGTTTTGGTACTGAAGGAACCACAAATCTGTTGACCAAAGCCTTAGACGCGGTGAATGTTGGTGTGGAAACGATTCCCGATGACGTTCAGATTCACTATCATCTACCGGAAGGCTTAGACCTGAAAGTTCATCGAGACTATGAGAAATTCTTACACGAATTGACAGAACGTTTCCCCCACGAACGACGGGGAATTCGGCAATTTTATGATGAATGCTGGAAGGTATTTAATTGCCTCAACGCGATGGAATTGCTGTCTCTAGAAGAACCTCGCTATCTGATGCGGGTGTTTTTCCAGCATCCTTTAGCCTGTTTAGGATTGGTAAAATATTTGCCCCAGAATGCTGGAGATATTGCCCGTCGCTATATCCATGACCCTCAGTTACTCCAGTTTATTGATATGGAATGTTACTGTTGGTCAGTCGTACCTGCGGATAAGACACCGATGATTAATGCGGGGATGGTGTTTTCTGACCGCCATTATGGGGGAATTAATTATCCTAAAGGGGGTGTGGGTGAAATTGCCCAGAAATTAGTTGAAGGATTGGAGAAAGCTGGGGGACAGATTCACTATTCCGCCAGAGTCAGCGAAATTTTAACGGAACAGGGTAAAGCCGTAGGTGTGCGGTTAGCCACGGGGGAAGAGTATCGGGCAAAGCGGGTGGTATCTAATGCGACGCGCTGGGATACGTTTGAGAAATTACTGCCCCCAGAACAGATGCCTGCAAGTGAGGAAAAGTGGCAGCAACGGTATCAGAAATCGCCCAGTTTTTTGAGTTTGCATTTAGGGGTTGAGGCAAAGGTTTTCCCACCCGGAACAGAATGTCACCATATTTTATTGGAAGAATGGGACAAGATGGAAGCGGATGAGGGGACAATTTTTGTGTCTATTCCGACGTTACTTGACCCGGACTTAGCCCCGGAAGGCTATCATATTATGCATACCTTTACGCCCAGTTGGATGGAGAATTGGCAGGGATTATCGGCGAAGGAGTATGAGGATAAAAAGGAAGAAGCGGCTGGGCGAATTATTGAACGATTAGAGTCAATTTTCCCTGGTTTAGATGCAGGCTTGGATTATATGGAAGTAGGAACTGCCCGCAGTCATCGACGGTTTTTGGGGCGTGAGGATGGCACCTATGGACCAATTCCGCGCCGCAAGTTAAGGGGGTTATTGGGAATGCCGTTTAATCGGACAGCGATTCCGGGATTATATTGTGTGGGGGATAGTACATTTCCAGGACAAGGGTTGAATGCGGTGGCGTTTTCTGGGTTTGCTTGCGCCCATCGGGTGGCGGTGGATTTGGGGTTATAAGCTCAGATTTTGCCCCATTTTCAACCATCAAATTGTAGCCGAATTGTCGAAAATTGTAGGGTGCGTTAGCGAAGCGTAACGCACCATTACTGAACTTTGGTAAGTTAAGCTGTCATGCATTTAAATTGGGAATGGGTAGCGAGCAAGATGCTCGCACTACAAAGATTATATCCCTTATTGACACTAAGTTTTAAATGCTGAACATTGATTCAAAATCAGCCTTTTTTGTAAAATTTTGATGTACAGATCACTTGTCTTTACAAAATGATTGCAATGTGTGTTAACCTTGGGCTGTTAAGATTTAAGCAGGAGATTTCAGCCAGGGAGAGTTCACCATGAGTTTAGTGATTTCCGATGAGCTAGTCAAGGCTAGTGGCTTTTCTGAAAATGAGCTATTGTTGGAAATTGTCTTGATGTTGTTTCAGCAAGATAAAATTAGTTTGGGCAAAGCCAGTGAGTTATTGGGATTGCATCGGATGCAGTTTCAACAACTAATTTCTGAGCGAGGTATTTGCGTTCATTATGATATTGATGAGTTTCAGGAAGACCTCAAAACCTTAGAGGAAACGGAGTGTTCATGATTTTTGTCAGCAACACTTCACCTATTTCCAATTTGGCGAAGGTCGGGCAACTCAGCCTAATGCCTCAGCTTTATGGCAGAATTTTAATTCCCTGTGCGGTGCATGAGGAATTATTGGAGCCTAGGGCTTAAGACTTTGCACGATTGCATCCGTAACGCTTTGCGATCGCGCCTCCAGGTTGGTAAAATTTAAGCAGGAAATTTTAGTGACTGAGATCTGCACCATGTCAGAACATACCATCAGCCTATCCAAACACACCTATCAATTTTTACTAGACGTTGCTAAAAAACAAGGCTTAACTCCGGAAGATTGGATTTTGTTTCAGCTTGCTCAATCCCAGACTGAATCTAGACCTTTTGCTCTGATTGACAAAGGTCAGGTAGCTGTTTGTTTAAGTAAGAAGCCAAGAAGCACAGTGTTAAACCCTTCCACCTGTTCCCAACATACTACATGACCAGAAGAGGAAAGAATATGAAGCTCGTTTATGGGAATATTTTTGTGCAATATATTCGTATAAATCTGTTCTGTTAGTAAATCTTGATCACCCACTACAATGCAAGTTGGCACTTTTATTGTATCGAGCTGGCTTGTTAAATTCACAGATAAAAAACTACGGCAAAGTCTTGCTACTGCCTCAAAGTCCAATCCTGTATATCGTGTTTTTGTATTCCCTAAAACATGAGGCTTTTCTAGGAAGGTTTTTGATGTAAAAAACCAAGGAACTGTTGCATTGAAAAAACCATCCGGATCATTATTATTAGCATAATTTAACCAAGTCTTGATGATGAGCTTTAACTTATACCCAACCTCACTTGTTGTACCAGCAAGTATAAGACTAGAGCATAGCTGAGGATACCTTACAGCAAAAGTCTGGGCTACCATACCCCCATAAGAAAGCCCAACTATATGAGCCTTATTAATTTTTAGAGCTGACATTAGTTCTGCTAAGTCATCTGCATGTAGCTCCATAGTATATTCCTCCTTAGGATGCTCAGAGTCTCCTTGTCCTCTAAAGTCATATTTGAGGAGGCGATAGTGCTTAGAGAGAACTTGTACTTGAGGTTCCCAAGCACTTTTGGCATTCATTAAAATTCCGTTATTAAAAATAACCCATGGAGAACTATCACAGCCTTGAGTTTCATACCATATATAGATGCTATTAATTTTAATTATTGGCATATTTTGGCGTTCCTATAAAGTCATGATATATTTTCTTTTCTTACACCTTGCACTGGAGAATTCCATTCAGTTTCGGATAATTTACAGGAGTCAAAGTGTATTGCACAACAATTTTTTGTTATTTTTTGAAATAAATCTTGGTGTCTACTTTTGTTGAGTAGACTGAGAGCCAGAATATCTCCTCCTTTTCCTGCTCCAGTTATTTTAAATCCTAGGTAAGATGTTAGCTGATCTTCGCGTATTTGTTCTTCCATAGATAAAAACTTAAGCTGGTTAATCAAAGATTCTATCGTCGGGTGAGAAAGACCCATTCCACAAAGTAAAGCTTGATAGGAATTCATAAAGCTAGGAACAGAAGACCAGTCAGAGAGAATTGAGTTGAATGTCGAAATACTGATGTTACCAAGTGATTCTGACAACATCTCAAAATAAGCGCGGGACATTTGCTCAGATTTATCACCATCAAATTGAGTGTTTAAGTAAAGTTTTCCTATTATTTCATATCTGTGTACCGCTAGAGATCTTTGAACTTCGCCTACCTTAAAGGTTTTATCAAACATATTACACACATGAGCCACTCTTTCTGTTGATTCTTTAACATAAGAACGTACCTCTCTTGTCAAAACAGCTTCTGTTCGACTCGGAACACCAGAATAAAGAATAGTGACATTATAAGGAGGAGGTTCAGGATAGTCAGGTAAACCTTCTAGACATTCCCCTGGGTCAAAAACAAACCTTTTAATTTTGGATAGGAGCCGAAAACCTTGTTCTGATTGACTGATACTTACTGAACTCCATCCATCCAAATGTTTATGGGATAAGTATGATCGCTTAGAAATGCTATAAAGTATAGGATGTCTCCCTAGCCTTCCATTAAATGAAACTGCTGCACCTGCACCACTTGAGCAGCCTCCATGAAAACAGTTCTCTATAGCCCAAGCTAATAGCATTGCTACTTCTTGATTTTCTTGATCTAGTAATTCAAAATAAACCTTAAATTTTTCTATATCCATGAATTCATAAAACAAAGCTTTTGCTATGCAAGCTGAAAAAGCACCACTTGAGTCTAAACCAACAGCCACAGGAAAACTACTAAGTACATTAATCCTAAAACCTAGGCTCTCACATTTACTTTTCAAAAAAGGTTTTATGACTGATAAAAATAGAGATGTTAATGCTTGCTTGTGATACTCAATTGAGCAACTACCGTAAGCTTGTATTAATTCTGTATTTAGGATGTTCATCTCCTCTTTTGGGTCAGGGCATTTAAAGTCATCAATAAAAATCCCTTCTATTTGATGACTTGGTTCTAATTTAATGTAGAGCCTTAGTGGCAACGGTAAATAGACAGCAGGGTGTCCGAATACGACTGAGTGTTCACCACTTATAAAAGCACAGGCAGGAGCACTGTATAAGAAATCAGCATTGGCAGCCCAAGTGACTAAAAATTCATCAAACCTAGATGTTCGTTTAAAAGTATATATCTTAGGGTTGGTAAAAACTTCTGATAGTTCATCTACTGTGACTTGAAGACATCGAGCTATTTTTTTTAAGTTTTCCAGACCGGTTGAATGCAATTTACCGCTGGCAAGCCTGCTTATTGTTGATAAATCAACTCCTGATTCATTTGCAAGCTTATTGCGACTATATCCTTTTTGCTCGAACAATTCTCGAAATGCCCTTCCTGATTCTTTAGTCATTCTAAAATTCCTGTATTGTTACCATGTTGCAAACTTGCATAAAAGGAGTTGCAAATTTGCAATCTTTTCATTGCTTAGGGAAACCAGCTATAAATGTGGTGTGAGCTTAAAACGCTTTTAAGTTTCAAGACCACATTCAACACGTACCTACAGTGAGGTAAGTAAAATGAGTAATGCATACAACGAAGGCTATAACCGTGGGGTAAAAGGTGAAGGATCTTCCGGAGACTGGCTTACCAGTATCGGTGATTGCGCCGCCGCAAATGGATCTTCCAAAAAACGTGAGGAAGGTTATAAGGCTGGTCGTCGCGATCGCGCCTTTATTGACGCTCAGAACAAAGGTAAAAAGTAGTGTCCCACTTTCTTTGAGCCTTAACTGACTCTTGATGAGGGCAAGTTAGTTTTTAGGAAAGCAAACTTGCTCTTATCGTTTACGTGTTAACTACATAGACTTTTAAATATAGCTATCTTGGATTGTCTATGAATAGCTGTTACTAGCGTAATTTGATTGAAATACTTCCCTATATCTTCTCAAATTATTTTCCGTTTGCCAACCCCCACAAGTAAAGTTTAGGGGGGCTTTTAAATCAAACTAAAAAATAAAATTGTGACAAAAGGTAATATTTTGTAGCTAAAAAGGTAAAGAATGTGGCAAAATGGGGGCAAAGATAGACAAAACAACAACCTAATTGAGCAGCTATGGGGATTCAGGAAGCGTTGCAGTGGACAGATCGCCTGCTTTTAATGGCTACGGGAAAACATTTAGATACACTGCAACGCGCTATCTTAGAGGGAGCATGGCAAGGTAAAGGATATAAGGAAATCGCTGAAGAATACCACTGTACGAGCGATCATGTCAGGAAATCAGCGTCCGACTTATGGAAACTGCTGTCAGAACTGCTGAAAGAAGACGTAAAAAAGAAGAATGTGCGATCGCTCATCGAAAACCGAATATTCTCTTATTACGAAGAGTCAGTACATATTGGCAATAACATAAATAATGTCTGTAGCGATTTATACAACGAGCTAACCACCTCAACCAACCGATCGCCCACTAGCAACGAGTCAGACACCACACCCCGCCACGATCTCAGCCAAGCCCCCGAATACGATCGCCTCCATACCCGTCACGACGAACTCACCACCCTCAAACACTGGATACTCAGCGAACACAGCCGCATCATCACCCTCACCGGATTATCCGGAATTGGCAAAACCGCCCTCGCTCGACAACTCGTCGAACAGATAAAAGACCACTTTACTCACATCCTCTGGTGCAACCATCGCAAATTCCCTAACCTGGAAACCCTGCAAAACCACATCCGCCAGTTTGTCGCCGCAACCCCCACCCCGAACGTATCGCTCCTAGACCATCTGAGACATCACCGCTGCTTGATCATCCTAGACAACCTGCAAGAGACCCTAACCCCTGGTGAATTTGTCGGAACCTACCGTCGAGAGTATCAAGGCTATGGTCAACTCATTCATGAACTCGGGACATTCTCTCACCAAAGTTGTATTCTGCTGCTGAGTTGGGAACAACCCCTCGAAATCGCCGCCTTAGAAAGTGAAACCCGCTACTGTAAAACCCTCCCTGTTCAAGGGTCTCCTCAACTCGCCAACCAAATCCTCCGCGATCGCCAACTCAAAGACCCGAATACCTGGTCCGAACTCACTCAGCTTTATAACAACAATCCCTTGTGGCTAAACCTTACCGCTTCAACAATTCTTGATTTATTCAACGGTAGCGTTCAGCAATTCCTCTCCTATCCCACTCTCTTTTTAGGAGACTTAGAAGCCGTCCTCAAGCTCCATTACCAACGCCTTGGGAACGCCGAAAAAACCCTGCTGCACTGGTTAGCCAACCAAGACTCCCCAGTCAACCTCAACCAGAAACCCCCCAATCTCCTCTCAGATCGAGAGTTTCTCAAAGCCATCCAATCTCTCAAACGACGCAGTTTATTAGAACCCTCATCCAATTTAAGCCTACAGCCCGTCATTCGACAATACATCCGCAGTAACTATTCAGGTGGGGAAGGCTTGACAAACGAGCCAAGAGCCGTAGCGTAGAATTATGGACATCAAACTGTGAAAAAACAGAGATGCTGCTAGAAACCCAGTTTCTTTTCCCCCACCGAGAGTAATCGGTAGAGTGGGCCACCCTACTCGATTTCATCCTCAGAAACAGCTTGCAAAACATTGTCATACAGAGATTCATTAACCCAGTATTGGGCTTCTGTCATCATTGCATCCAATAGCGGTTTCACCTTGGGGATAATCTGGTTTTGTTTGGCTAAAATCAAAATTCCTAAAGTGCCAATCACATTCAATTTTAAAGATTGAGCCACTTTTCTGGCTCTTTTTTCATCCAATACAACCCTAGTTGTTTGTTTGCTCAGTGCTAAAGCAATCACCTCCCTTTCCCCAGCATCTAATTCTAAAGGGATGGATTCTGGCATCTCCTGCACCGACTTAACTTTAAGCCAAGCCGCTTCAATTCCATTAACAATGGTTTCAGAGTTAGGAAATCCTGATTCAACGGTTTCCGAGTAAACCGCTTGGGGAATGACTATCTCAGTAAACAGGTATTTTAATATATCTAAGCGATTAATACTTGCAAAATTAATCAAAGGCGTAGCATTACAAATGACTTTAACCATCCCACAATCCTGATTGAATCGCTTCGATATCCTCTGCTAAATCATCTTGGTCGTATTGCCGAACAACATGATTTTCTCCCAACAGTTTTTGAAAGTTCCACACGGAATAATTCAACAACCGACGGGCTTGACTAAAGGTAAATATCTTATTTTCATAAAGTTGCATGGCAATTTGTTCCAAAACTGCCGTCTCACCTTGCTCAATTAATTCGATGGGAATTTGTATATTAATTGCTTGCATCTACCATCACCTCATCATTTCAAAAGACATTCATTAATCACTGGACGATCTCCACCGGATACCTCACCTGGACAGTCGAGGAGTTCTTGAATCAGGGATAGATAAGCCTGCGATCTCTGTTCATCCATAGCCACACAAGGGGTAGAGGATACCATTCCGATTTTACCCCATCCCCGCGACAAATCTTTGTGAATAAACAAGGAATCAATACCCGTCCGTAGAGTTGTTCTAATAACCCAAGATAACCGGCGATCGCCAACCCACTTAAAGGAGAAGTCTCACTCACAACGATCATAGCCATCCCTTAGCCGTTAAATACTGTATATCCTCCTGCAACTCCTCCACATCATAATGAATATTGATACCCCTATCTGATAGAATTTTTTGAAATCTAACCTGAGAGATATTCAGTAACTCTGCTGCCTTACCCAAACTAATTTTTTCCTGCTGAAACAGTAATAATACCAACTCGATAATCAACTCTTGTTCAGAGAATCCACTGGCTTTAACAATCTCTTCGGAAATTACTCAGCTCATCATATTACCTTGAAAAATATAAATCTATCCAAAACCTTATTAAGTCTTCCAGAAAAAATAGAGATGATGTCAGAAACCCCGTTTCTTGTCACCTCATTTTCTAAATATCTCTGATTTTCTGTAAATCCTGCAAAAACTTCTCCCGCGTAACCGACATTAACACATCATCTCCAGATTTCGCACTTTTTCCAGTTCCACTGCGATCGCTTCACTCGAAATGAGTTGCCATTCTCCGGTGCGAACTCGTTCCAGAATAGTTAAAACTGAGTCTCCCTCTAGCCGAACCCGTTCCTGCGCCCAGTCATCAAAAGGGCGATTGAGACAACATACATCTAAATATACCGCAACCATCAAACCCCCTACAAATTAGCTGCCACCAACTCGCACACCTGCACAAACCCCTCATCCACCAACTCCAGATGACCAACCGTTGAGGATTTGCGGTTCCTCCCCTTCTCCCCTAACAATGCGGAAAATAATACTACAGTCACAAAATGATTCACTTGTTATAAAGACTCAGAGTAATGGATTTGGCGGTAAAATATGATTTTGGCTACAGTCCTTTTTAAGACGGTATAGTACGGAATATTCATTATGAATGATTCAAGGTTATCCACAGTAGCTCATCAAATCCCTATTCCTCATGGTATAACCATTTCCGATGAATCCCTAAAACAACTATGTCAACACTGGCAAATCGTAGAGCTTTCTCTCTTTGGCTCAATTTTGAGAGAAGACTTTAATGCCGATAGCGATATTGATGTATTAGTTGAATTTTCCGAAAAAGCCAGAATCACATTTTTCGATCTCGATGTTATTGAGCAACAACTGAGCCAACTTTTTCACCGCCCCGTTGATGTCGTCAGAGCGCTATCAACTCAAACTCATTATTTACGAACCTGTAACTGAGGAGATTGTGCAATGGATAAGCTAGAACATTATCGCTCCTGTATTCAAACTCTTTTAGAAAAACACAGCCAGTATATAGCGAATTGCGAAATTATGAGGAACAATAGCAGCAATGGGTAAACCAGTTACGGATATCTTTTGTGGTGATTGAATCTAACGATTCCTGGAGCGCTTTCACCAAATCAGGATACGTTCTTGGTTTGAGCTTTTTGAG
>NZ_JAVKEA010000147.1:0-4355 GCF_040221695.1 Coleofasciculus sp. E2-BRE-01
CATCAAATATTTGAAGAAAGTCAAAACCTGGGAGAGGGAACTTTAAAACTAATTGATTGGTTAGACAAGGCTCAAATTTACTATAAAAAAACTGTATCAGCAATTAAACGATGGTTTGCCGAAGTCGTGGGTTATTTTGAAAGTAGAACAACAAATGGAGTCGTTGAAGGAGTTAACAATAAACTGAAACTATTAAAACGGTGTGGATTTGGCTTCAGGAACTTTAATAATTTTACAATACGCGCTTTACTTCTGTGGCATTATCCTAACAGTTTAGCACACTAAGTATGGAAGACCCCTGATTTTTACGTTAAGCCCGTTTTTTCGGCGTCAATGGCCGAGTGTCTACGAAGCTGTAGAAGATTGTAGACCATCACGTCACAAATTGATGCGCTTATATATCAAACAGATACCCATAGAAAAACGCCCAGTTTTAGGAGTCGATCATACGCCTTGGGCAAGATTTCATTCACCCACACTGCAAGACCGTACTTACCAACATCAACCGAGTGCGATTGGCTCTAACAAGCCTATTAGCATTGGACAAGGATATAGTACCATAGCTTGGATACCTGAAGCACAAGGAAGCCCTAGCATTACCCTTAAGACATGAGCGTATTACCAGTTGGGAGAATCCAATTAGCAAAGCCACCTGGCAAATCCAACAAATTTGTCGGCATTTGTGGATCGGTCAGTCCATGCTTTCCCTGAGTGAAATTTGGCGAAAATATTTGCGCCGCTTCGCGGTTGATCATTGGTATCGTTTTATTAAGCAACGACTACATTGGACTGTGCCTCAGTTTAGCACTCCTCAACAATGTGAACGCTGGAGTGATTTGATGCCAATTATGACTTGGGAGTTATGGTTGGCTCGATATTTAGTGTCACAGTATCATCTACCTTGGCAAAAGCCAATTCAGAATTTGACTCGCTTGTTGGGTCGCTCAGTCGATTACATTACTTTTGCCGGAGATTGGCACACCTACTGTTGCTCCCAAACCCCGTGGAAAGTCTCCCGATTGGACTGAGGGAAACAAACGTACTAAAATAACTCGTTATCCCGTAGTCAAAAAAGGTAAAGTACGACACAAAAAACGCTCAAAAAAAGCATCTTAAACTCTAATTTTTTAGTGATTTTCCTTCCTGCTCAGCTTCAGGTTATAGCTGGGTTAGTTTTTCGTAGTCTAAACTCCAGTGAAAATGGTGTCAGCTTTATCTTTAATAAACGCCTGATACAGGGCGGTATCATCAGGGTTAAGCGTGATTGGGCGAATATCTACAGAAGACAAATCTTTGAGGCACTGAATCAAACGCGATCGCACTCTGTCACAATGAAACAACCACAGACAAAGAAAGACGAAGGACAAATGACCAATGACCAATGTCACTTCCCCATTAATACCTTTTCATATAGTTCCCCCGCCCGTTTCCAGGTATATTTCTGCTCAACCAGCGATCGCCCATTTTCTGAGAGTTGTTTGCGAAGCTGACGTTTCTCGAATAACCGACTCACGGCATACACGTATTCAGCCGTATCATTTGCCCGTAATGCCCGCAGAGGAACATCTCCGCCATCGACAGGCAATCCTTCCAAACCGCGATCGCTTGCCACCACCGGGACTCCTGCTGCCATGGCTTCTAGGGTTTTGTTCTTAATCCCATAGCTAGTACGCAGGGGAATCACACAAACCGTAGCCTTATGCAAATAGTCTACGATTGAACTCACCCGCCCTGCTACCGTAATTCTCGGACGTTCCTGCAACTCTAACACCTCAGGTACAGGGCGTGCGCCAACAATTTCTAGCGTTGCCTCTGGATACCGTCGTAAAATCTCTGGGAATACTTCCAAGCTAAAGAAACGCACCGCATCAACGTTTGTCGGGCTATCCATGACGCCGACAAAAACCAATCGCTGTCCTCCCGGATCAGAGACACGCTTAGGAAACTGCTTAAAATCAACGCCATTGGGAACTAAGGTAATCTTACCGTCGGGTTCATAATCCTCAATCTGACGCCGATCTTTAGGAGTCGCAACGACAATATTGGTAAACTTGCCACAATATCGCTCTTCATAACGGCGCAGTAGGGGTAAATTTAATTGCTCTCGTAGCTGCTTATCCGCTGGTTTGCCGTCTAACTGATGGCGCTGCTTGCGATAGAGGGAACTATGAATATTGACGACGGTTCGCAACTTCTCTCGCCATTGAGGGCGAACATAAATTTCATTCATGCTATGTTCGCAGGTGATCACGTCAAAGTTTCCTGACTCTATTGCCTGATTAACCCACTCCTGCATCTCCGGGGAGTACTGTTTTAAGACACTTTGAGGCGTTCCTTGTTGCAGGAATGTACTCAAGCGCTGCATTTTTGACCGCAATCCACTGTTGTTCTCTGAGTTGTTGGGTTGAGGGAAAACAACGAGTTCTTCGACCCATTCCTGCAACTTTTCCACCTCAGTCTCGGAAATATCATCAGTGCGTTGAGTCACCAGAGTAATCTGATGACGCTCACTCAGAGCCTTAAGCAAGTTAAATGTTCTAACCTCAGTTCCGCCGCTGGTGGGTGGATAAGGAAATGTGGCAGAGAGGATGAGAATTTTCATAAATCTTCAGATTCCCCCCAAAATGGTCATAAATTCGGTTTTATCGGGATTAATGATGAATTGAGATGGCATTTATTAAAATTTGCTGGTGAATTATATCTATTTCATCAAACAGTTTTATCTTATTATATAAACATTTTAAGATTTTAATCATAAATTATTTATATAGATAATTTATGGTTAATTTTTGATCACAAATTATTGACAGGCTATTCCTTGAAGCAGATATTTTTAAGGGTAGAAGGGTAAGCGGTCGCGTATTGAATATACATACCCCTACACCCCACACCCCACACCCAACACCCCCTACAGGTATTTGTTTGTTCACTTTGCACAAATGACTTGTTCATAAAGCTGGGTGGCTCGCTCCCATGTATAATTCTTCTCAATAAACTGGCGTCCATTTTGTGACAATTGTTGTCTCAGTTGAGACTCTTCAAATAAGCGAGTCACGGCATCAACATACTCAGAAACCGAGTTTGCCCTCAATGCTCTTAATGGTACATTAGGACTATCAACCTCCAGTCCTTCCAAACCGCGATCGCTTCCCACCACAGGTACGCCCGCCGCCATCGCCTCTAGGGTTTTGTTCTTGATCCCATACCCCGTTCGCATCGAAACAATGCATACCGTGGCTTGATGTAAGTAGTCTGCCATAGAAGGAACCCGCCCGGTTACCGTAATACCAGGACGATTCCCCAGCGCTAATACCTCAGGGGTGGGACGTGCGCCAACCAGAGTTAAGGTTGTGTCTGGATACCGTTGTTGAATCGTGGGAAATACCTCTAAACTTAAGAACGTCACCGCATCAATATTGGCTAAATTATCCATCGCGCCAATAAACGTCAAGCGATGTCCACCGGGATCAACAGTTCGATAAGGGAATTGGCTAAAGTCTACACCATTGGGAATCACGGCAAACTGACTGGGGGGATTATAGGATTGAATCTGTTGGCGATCATCATCCGTCGTCACCACAATATGGGAAAACTTAGCACAGTAGCGCTGTTCATAGCGATAAAGCAGAGGCAGATTCAAGCGATCGCGCCAGAGATTCTCGCTTGTACCCGTTTGCAACTGATTGCGACAGGAAGCATACACCGAACTGTGGATATTGACAACCGTTCGCAGTTGTTCGCGAAACTCCGGACGCACATAAATTTCGTTAACGCTATGTTCGCAGGTAATTACATCAACGTTATTCTTCTCGACACACTGATCAACCCAATCCTGTAGTTGTGGAGAATAAATCGAGAGGACACTGGGAGGAATCCCCTGCTGTAAAAACTGACCAAAGCGCTGTAACTTGCCCAACAATCCTCCCTTCAGACTGGAAGTTGTGGGACGGGGAAAAACGACCAACTCAGCCACCCATTCTCGTAATGCTTCAATGTCAGCATCAGTTACATCGTCAGCGCGTTGAGTAAGTAGGGTAATCTCATGTCCAGTGAGATGTTTGAGTAAGTTAAACGTCCTTACCTGAGTCCCTCCTTGGGTTGGGGGATAGGGGAACGTAGAAGAGAGCATCAAAATCTTCATGGGTGATTGGTGAGGGTTTAAGGCGTGTATACAAAACGTAACCTATTTTAGTTTTGATCAAGCCTGTAGAATATCAACGTATCGCGGGAGTCCCCACCCTCAGCGTTAGCAGGGTGGGGAGGGATAGCGGATTGCCGGAGGAACGAAGGCAATCAATCTTGAGGTGCTTCTTGGGATTTAATGTAAGCTTTGACTCTCTCAATGGGAGCGCCAC
>NZ_JAVKEA010000148.1:0-66749 GCF_040221695.1 Coleofasciculus sp. E2-BRE-01
AGAAGGTTTTCCACACAAGGGCTGTAGCTTTTGATCGCCTCAAAATAAATTGAAATTCGGGTAAAAACGATTAAAGCTATTGCTGTCCAATACTTGGGCAAATCTAACTAACAATTTAGCACACTAACTACGGAAGACCCAGAAAGCGCCAGAGCCAGAATGAAAGTTATGGTCAAGCGTCTACTGCGACAATATGGCTATCCACCCGATATGCAGGCTTTGGCGATTGAACTGGTCTTAGAGCAAGCCAAAGTATTTACCGAGTCACAACTCTAACAATCCTAATCCCAAAATTGCCGCCGTCGTTACACAAAACATCGACTTCTATCCCTGAGCAGCTTCTACCTGTTGCCTGTGACACACCGAGCGAAGTCGAGGTGTTGCCTGGTGCGTAGCGCTATATCAGCAAAACCTACCCCTACACCCCTGTGTAATACAAAAAATCTCCATTTTTGGTCTATCTGTCTTACAGCGACTCTGCGTAGAAATCACCGAGAGAAAAACTTCACAACCCTTGTGTTGTCTATATTACGTCTATTGTAGACTATAGCAAAATGTTTCAATATATCACAAACTGTTTTGTATTAACACTGAAAGCGTAATACTAAAACTCTCTAATTCTGCCACAAATTGATAAACCATCTAATCTAAAGAAGCATATTTTATCACGCAACTAAAACTATTAACATTTTTTTTAATAAAAATTTTCAATTTACGAGTATTTGCTTAAATATACTTTGAGTTATTTTCACAATTCCGTCTTCTGTCCGAAGGTAGAGGCTATCCCCCCAAACGAACAATTAGTGTTAGTTCTTAAGGGTTTTCCGCCATTTTCCGATAAATCAGCCTTGTTTCAGTAAAAACACTACATATAGCGTTTTTGAAGTTTACACTCCCTACATCTATTACTTTTGCCGCTTATTTTGCCTAAGCATTTAAGTCAAAATGAATCATTTTACATAAAAAAACTGTAAAGTAATACTTTGACTTTTTTAAAGAAATGATGAAGTTTGGCAAAAACTATACAAAGAGGTTGCAAAAGTTAAAACTTATTCGTTAATATGCTATTCAGAACGAAAAAACCAGGGAAACTTGCATGTCAAACTCGGCTTTGCCTCAAGATAATCCGATGCATCTCACCGATTCAAGCGCGAGCAAAACACGAAAAAAGACAAGGAATAAAATTTTAATTGGCACCCTTGCCGTATGTATTGGTGTAATTGGTTTAGGAGGAGCTGGACTGGCGTATCGACAGACCACTCGATATAAGGTCAGCGATGCAATGGAGGTTAATCTCAAGGAATTAACAAATACTCATTATCCCGCCAACACATCAGGTTTAAGTAAAAAATTCCGCCGCTATAACGATCGCACCTTAACCGTTGTCAAACGGGATGACACCCATGTCGATTTTGTCCTAGAGCCGAATAACGATCACACGGCTAAAATTGTGATCAAAAATATTGATTTAGAACTTTTAACCCCGAAAGTCCCCGAATGGACTAAAAACGATGAAGGCTTAGAAGTCATTGCCTTTACTGACCGCGAATGGAACCGTCAACAGGTTAGTTTTCCGGCTGACTCCGAGCATATTGAAATTAGTGGCGGCGATGGATTTGAAAAAGAAAACCTCTACCAAGTCGCCTTAGCCAACAATTGCATCAATGGTGGATTGTGGGAAGTTATTCTCACCACACAAGAAGATGGCAATAAAGCCATGTACTACCAAGGATGGTTTGACTTTCCCCTAGGGATGTACAAGCAAGTCTTTGAAAAAATCAACAATATATCCTATTGGAAATACTGGCGACGCATGGAACATTGGCAAGATCCCAGTGGTACCGTGGTCAAAACTGACTTGCTGCGAGATGTCATCGATGAGCAAGAGGTTCAAGCCGATTTCCCGCTGGATGAAAAAATAATTGCATCCGGTGAGCAAATCCGTAAAGTCCGCACCGTTCTCGCCAATAACTTGCAAACCTGGGGCGATTTCTATAGCGGTGAACATGAAATTCAATTTGGCTCCTTTGTTCCCCCTGGGTACTACAATACCGATAAACCGTGGGGAAATGAATTCTGGCGCATTGGTCAATTTGACCAAGCCGTTCTCCGCAATATTGACCCGGTAGGTGTCGATGAAACCTTACAAGAATTAGAGTTGACATTCACGGATACAAAAACTAATGAACAGAATAAGTTGTTTATTAGTGGTGTCAATATCAAAGACCTACCGCAGTTACCTGTAGAGGAGTATAATAAGGGGTTATATATGCCCCTAGGGATTGGTATTCCTCCGTTCTATCAAGACTACGAAGAACTGAAAGCCAACCATCCCGATAAAAGTCCTTATTTCAGCGTATTACTGGATTCTAAGGGCGGGTGGATTGACCATCACAAAGTTGCCCTAGATGGTGTGGTCATGCATCGGGATCAAGATGACCCAGAACTGTTGCATCTGTACTTCTTGTCCTACGAGCGGATGACCCTAATTGCCCATTTCAAAGTTGATATCAAATCCCTCTACTAGGCACTCGTTGTAACTCACCAATAAGATACCCGATTTCTCTCAGAAGTCGGGTATCTGAAACTCACTTGGTTAGGGCGGATTTAGTCACATCCGGGTGCTAAAGAAAAGATAATCGTGAAACCCGCCCCTACAAAACTCTATGTGAAAAGTCAGACTCATTCTCTTGTGCCTCCTGCTTTCTTGCTGCCTTATCCCAGATGTTGCTGCACCATCTCCAACAATTCTTGAGCTTGAGGCGGTTTCGCTAAAAACCCAGTTGCACCCACCAATTGAGCGCGAGTCCGGTCAATTGACGTATTTTTAGCCGTCAATATAATAATGGGTGTCTTTTTAAACACAGGAGTTTCTCGCAGAAACTTACAAATGCTATAGCCATCAGCATTCGGTAAAAGGAGGTCAAGCAAAATTAAATTTGGCTTATGTTCAATCAGTTGAGAAAACCCTCGCATCGGTTCGGGAATACTCAACACTTGATATCCATTTGGAACTAAAATTTTTCGTAAGGTGAGCGTTAACACCGGACTGTCATCAATGCAAGCAATTAAAGGCGTTTTAGTTTTGAGTGGAGTTTGCTTGATTTCAGGTGGCTTTTTATCAGCAACTATCGGAGTATCCCCACCATTATCGTTGCTGCTTGGTAACGTCAAATCAGGAATGTATTGAAATTTAATCATCCCTCGTTTAGTCCAATCCACCAAAGACTGACTAACTTCAATGATGGATTGATTTCGCTCAACCGCAATATCCCACAAGGTTAATTTTCCATTGAGATACTTGTCTTCAATCGGCAATTCGGATATATCTGCTCCCTCTTGTAAAATAGGAGCACTAGTCGGGTGAAGGTGACTCAACCCAGCCGCTTGCCATTGTTTCTGCATTTGCTCGGCTGTACCCAGAATTGTTTGTATTTCGTTGCTGGATAAAGCAACAACTTTGCAAAATGTCGATATCGCTGTTTGGGTGGGCTTCCAGTCTCTGTCCAAATCCGTGTAAGGCGTGAGTTCAAATAAACATTCTTGAACTAAACTGCGAATGATTAACTTGGCTTGAATCAGGCTAAGTTGTTTTTGGCTCAATCCGCGATCAATGAGCTGACATTCCCAACTAGGATTGTCGGAAAACTGGGAGTAATCAGCCCTCCAGTGCCAATTCGACCGATGCTGATTGATTGCCCGGTTCCAGCGTCTCACGGGATGATGTTTACTCTTCGGATAAAGTAATTGACCCCGAACCAAGTACAATGTCCAAAATGCCTGAGAGTTTTTTAGAATTAGCTCTCCGTTTCCATGTTTACTATAGTCGTTTAACTCTTGAATTAGACGGGTTAAGTTCATTCGTAATAATTAAATTATTTTTTATAAATAGAAATTTGTGACCTGGTACAAGTGGCTTCCCGACCTACGTGATAACACGAGAGTTTCAGGTCACTGCTAGTATTCTTTGCCAAAAGAACTAGCATCTGATTCAAAGATGGAACCGATGCACTAGAAGAGTAGATGCTTGCCTTGAAACGTAAATGTTCTGAATTATACTTCGCGCGGTTAAATTTGTCATTCTGAACGGAGCGATAGCGGAGTAAAGAATCTCACCAGATGTTACGCTGTACTTCACTAAGCTCTGCATGAAAAAAGCTCAGTTTGTAACCGCGAGCAGTATAACTCAACGGCGCGATCGCGCTCAAAAAACGGATACTTAATCGGAAACACCTGTATCTGCTGCTGGAAAGGTTTTCACCCCATGCACCGTCTGACTAGCAGCAAGATACCATGTCTGAGTATAAACTAACCTACTTGGTTAAGATTTGTCTACTTATTCCCCGTTAGCACGTATGTTTGAGCAATTTACCCAGCATCGAATTACCACCTCAGACACCACGATTAATCTGGTGATGGGTGGCGCAGGATATCCTCTATTATTACTCCATGGTTATCCGCAAACCTATGTAATGTGGCATCAGGTTGCACCCGTTCTGGCACAGCACTTCACCGTGATTTGTGCCGATTTGCGCGGCTATGGTGACAGCGATAAACCCAACTCTGATCCAGCCCATCTGGCCTATTCTAAACGGGTAACTGCCCAAGACCAAGTGGAACTGATGGATATCCTGGGTTTTAAGCGCTTTTTTGCCGCCGGACACGATCGCGGCGGACGGGTGTTGCATCGTCTCCTGCTTGACCATCCTAACCGAGTTGATAAAGCGGCGGTTTTAGATATTGTACCCACCCGCACGATTTTTCAAACGGTGGATAAGGAGTTAGCCACGGCTTACGAACATTGGTTTTTTCTGATCCAACCCTATGATTTTCCCGAACGACTGATTGGTGCTGACCCAGAATTTTACCTGAAAACCAAGATGCACCAATGGAGTGCGACACAGGCGGGGTTTACCGAAGCGGCGATGGCGGAATATAGTCGCTGCTTTAGCCAACCTGCTGTGATTCACGCCACCTGTGAAGATTATCGCGCCGCCGCCTCCATCGATCTAGACCACGATGAAGCAGATATTGACCAAAAGATTCAATGTCCTCTATTGGTGTTATGGGGCGCAAAAGGCGTCATGCAACGCCGCTACGATGTCCTGCAAACCTGGCGCGATCGCGCGATCGATGTTTTGGGTCAGGCGTTGGAGTGCGGTCATTTTCTCCCAGAGGAAGCGCCGCAACAGACAGCCAAGGCGCTGTTAGATTTTTTTACTAAATAGGTTGGTGGAAATAAACTCAACCCGATTAAGTTATGCAAACCAGCCTCAAACCCTTACTGTTGCCTATTGCCTGTTCCCTGTTGCCTAATCTCAACCATTAACTTTAATTGTGTCCGACTACTTATCCTATTGACTTCTGAGTTGCCTTGATTCATCATGTTTGACATGGGCGATGCCGTATGTTAATAATAGTCCGTCAAAATAGCTCAAACCATGATGGGGTAAAGCTGGAAACATTGTGTCGTCCATCTGCACCGGAGGAACTTCAGTTTAAAAGTCCCCGGACAATATAACCTCTGCGGGGTCAAGGAATTAGCCATGAACAGAGTGCATCATTTAACCGCCGCTGTTACCGGATTTGGGTTGGGGATTGCAAGTCTGGGTACGTTCTCTGAAGTCCTAGTTCTGGCGCAACCGATTACCTCAGCCAGAGATGGGACGGGGACAATTATTACACCCGATGGCAACCGCATCGATATTTCTGGGGGTAGTCTTTCTGCTGATGGCAAAAACCTCTTCCACAGTTTCCAGCAATTTGGTTTAGATGCCAACCAAATCGCCAACTTTTTGGCTAATCCGACTTTAAACACTATCTTCAGTCGCGTCGTGGGTGGTGACGCCTCTGTGATTAACGGGTTGATTCAGGTCACCGGAGGCAATCCGAACTTATATTTAATCAATCCAGCCGGGATGGTTTTTGGGGCGTCTTCCCGATTAAATGTCCCGGCTGACTTTATCGCCACCACCGCCACGGGTATGGGGTTTGGCGATAATCATTGGTTTAATGCGGTGGGTGAGAATGCTTATCAGAACTTAGTCGGGACACCTAACCAATTTGCCTTTGATCAGTTGGAGGCGGGAAGTATTGTTAATGGGGGTGACTTAGCCGTATCCCAGGGGCAAAATTTAACCCTACTCGCTGGTAATGTGATTAACACCGGGACACTAACTGCACCTGGGGGAACCATTACCGTGGCGGCGGTTCCCGGTGCCAATTTGGTCAAGATTTCTCAAAAAGGACAACTCCTTTCGTTGGAAATTGAAGCACCCAGAACTCCCAGCAGGGAGTTGTTGCCCATCAAACCTCTGGATTTAGCTCAATTGTTAACCGGGAAGGGGGAAGAGGTTGAGACAGGCGTTGAGGTTAACCAATCTGGTGATGTCCAACTGACAGATACGGGAGTCACCTTGCCCAAACAGACAGGATTGACTATTGTATCCGGTGAAATTGATGTTTCTGTCGGGGATTCACGCCTTGACTCCTCATCCTCACTTGGGGGTGAAGTCAATATTATTGGCAATACAGTGGGTTTAATCGCCGCCAACGTAGATGCATCAGGACGCCAGGGTGGGGGTAATGTACGAATTGGCGGCGGTGAAAAAGGTCAAGAACCAATCCCGAATGCAGATGTGACGTTTGTCAGTAACGATGCGACGATTAATGCCAATGCTCTCGATCAGGGGCATGGGGGTCGAGTCATGGTCTGGTCTCAAAAGACAACTCGCACTTATGGTCATATTAGCGCCCGAGGTGGGGTAAATGGGGGGAATGGGGGGTTTGTGGAAACCAGTAGTGCCGGATTCTTAGATGTTCCGGTAGCGCCCGATATCACCGCACCGACAGGGAATGGGGGAACCTGGCTGATTGACCCTTACAATATCACCATTAGTGGGGTAGCTGATCAAACGAGTGGCACTGCGCCTAATTTTACGGCGACGGCGGATAACTCCGTCCTAAATATTAATACCCTGTTAGCGGCATTAACTCAGGGTGATGTCACTGTGGATACAGGATCTTCCCCACCGGGAATCGGTCAAGCGGGGAATATTACCCTAGCAACAGACTTAGATTTTAATGGCAAGGGTGGGAAAACCCTAACCTTAATCGCGGCGAATAATATCTTCATCAACGGGCAGATATGGGATAGCGATAGGATCACGACACCGACGGATGGATTGAATTTAGATTTTCGCGCAGGTGGCGCTGTCGAATTTAATCAAAGTATTTCAACAGCAGGGTTTGACCTAACCGTTACGGCGAAGGGGGCGATTACCCAAGGGAATGACAGCTCATTGGATATTGGCGGTAGAACCCGATTAACCGCCGGTGATGCGGAGAATCCCACGAATATCACGCTTAACCATGCCAACAACAACTTTAATGAAGTCGTGATCACCAACGCCAACCAGGTCAAACTGACCGATGTGAATGATATTGCTTTGGGTTCTAGTCAAGCGCCTACTATTTCTAATATTCAAGGCAATTTTAGCTTGACCAGCCAAGGTGTGATTCAACAGGTAGATGCCAATGATTCTCTGGTTGTCGCAGGGAAAACTCGGTTGGATGCTAACGGGAACGACATCATCCTCAACAATGATAATAACTTGAATCAGGTTATCGTTACCCGTGCGAATAATGTCTCCCTCAACGATATCAATGAAATACAGCTAGGAACGTCCCCGGATGATCCAGAATCTACCATCTCTGGGACACTTGATGTCACCGCGACGGATGTGAGCATCAACTCCACAGTAAATGTGGGAAATGCTACTTTTGAGCCAATTAATCCTACCTCAACAATCGGTATTGGGGACGGTGCGCCAGGGAATTTCCTCCTAACTGAAGCTGATTTAACTAACTTGGAATCAAGGGGTACAGTCAAAATTGGCAGTCCCCGTGTCACAGGAGAGGTGACTATCGGTGATGTTAACTTGAGGCGGGAACGGTTTAACCTGACCGTGCAAGGTGGCAATCCAACGTTCCAGGGAAACCTTAATGTAGCGAATGACCTAACTGTTACCGCCACCACAGACAATATTAACCAAAATAGTGGCACGATAATAAAAGTCAACGGCACAGCTACCCTGGCAGCAGGAAATAACCAGGATATCACTCTTGATAATACCGATAACGACTTTAATACTATCGTGGTTAATCGGGGCAATGATGTCACGCTCAACGACAAAGATAACCTGAATCTGAATTCAGTCTCGATTGCGGGAACCCTAGGGGTGACAGCCGAAAATACTATCTCGACGACGGGAGACATCAATGCCGGAGCGGTTAACTTAAGGGGTGACGGGATTACTCTAAACAGTACGATTGAAACGTCAGATCGAGTGGATAACAATGTTATCTTAACTGGATCGGTGAGGTTAAGGGAAGAGGCGACGATTAATACGGATAATCCCAATAATGACGGTGATATTACGATTAATCAATCCATTAATGGTGCAGGTGACTTGACCCTGGATGCGGGAAACGGCGATATAACCATAAATGAAGCCATTGGTCGCACCACAGCGCCCTTGAACGTAAGCTTAAATGGGGGAACGATTACCTTAGCGAATATTGGCAAGGTAACCGAAGCCGGCGTGAGCGACACAGCGACAATCAATGCCACAGAAGCGATTAATTTTACCGGAGAAATTTACAACGCCCAGAACCAAAACTATACAGCAGGTACAGCCTTTAATCTCAACCAAACCACAACGTTTACCTCGGATGGGGGTGCGATCGCGTTCAACACAGGAACAATCCGGGGAACGGAAACGAACCCAGCCAACCTCGCCCTGGACGCCGATACAGGTCGGGTGACAGTAGGTGCGATCGGTAATGGCAATGAAATTAAGAACCTGAGGATTCAGGGGCGTGAGGGGATTACCCTGAATGGCGATATCACGACGGCTGATGCGGCGAATAATACAATTAACCTCAACAGTCGAGTCACTCTAGGTGAAGATATTACCGTGACTAATCAAGGGGGTAAGATTAATTTCAACGATTCTGTGGATGGATCTCAAGATTTAACCGTAAATGCCGATAATAGCACTGTCGTGTTTGCCGACGATGTGGGTAATCGCACAGCGTTAACAAATTTGACGGTTAACAAGGGGGAATCTGTAACCTTTGATAACCGAGTCACCGTAGCCGACAGTATAAACCTAACGGCTGATGAAATTGACTTCAATGGCGGAGTTAACTCGGTCAGTACCCCGAACCAAGGCACCATTTCTCTGAAGCCAACCACCGATAAGGCTTCGATTGATATTGGTTCACCCGCCAACGGAGAAGGAAGTTTAGATATCAGCGATCGGGACTTAGGGGCTATAGCAGACGGCTTTAGCCAGATCACGATTGGACGGGAAACGGGTAATGGAGAAATTGTCCTCGACTCCCAGGGCGTCAGTTTCCACGATCCAGTGACGATTCAATCCCCGACTTCTGGGGGCGAAATTAAGGTAAATGGCAATCTGACTGGAACCGATGATGCTGCCATTACAATTAATGGTGAAAATATCTATCTGGGGAACCCCAATCAGCCAAACGTCACCCTAGAAACTGCCGGACAACCGATTACCTTAAGTCAAACCATCTGGTTGTACGCCCAAGAAGACGTAGAGGTGAAAATCGGTGGGGGAGGCGGTGATGTTACCTTCAGGGGTGATGTCACTGGCAGAAAGCCTGAGACGCAAAGTCTGATTGTGACACCAGGGACAGGGAATGTTTCCTTTCAGGGGGAAATCGGTCAGCCTCATGCCTTGAAAACGTTAAGGATTGGTGATGATACGACTATCAATGCAGATATTGTCGGCACTTCGACGACGGTTTTTGATAGTTTATTCGTGAATGCCCAACAGAGTCGAGTTTCGGGTAGGATTAACACTCGTGGCGGTTCAATTGAATTTACAGGTGATGTGATTCTGGTGCGAGATACCCAATTCGATACAATTTCTCAAGCATCACCAGGATCGAGGGGCGGTGATATCAGCTTCGGTGCTACCGTATCCAGCGCCAAGGAAACCCTTGGGAATTCGTCCTCTACATCACCGTTTGACTTGCACCTAAACAGTGGGTCGGGAAATGTCACCTTTGCTGGTGCCGTCGGCGCTCAAAACTTTGGCGGTGGATGGACGACAACAGATTTGGGGGCGCTGACGATTGAAAGGGCGACAGAGGTGATTGCGGATTCGACAATGACTACCCTTGACTCAGACGGGATTAAGATTACCGCTGATACGATTCAACTTCGAGACGATATCCAGGCGACAGTCGTAGAACTGAATGGGACGGATGATATCAGTACCGCCAGTATTACTGCAACTGAAGACGGTATCACTATCGATAGTGCAACAGGTTCTATTGATACAAGTCAAGGAAAACTCACAGCACCTCAGGGTGATGTCAATCTCACCGCTAACCAAGCTGGTATTACGACAGCCGATATAGAAGCCGAAAGCGTCAACCTGCAAGCCAATAACACAATTACCACAGCGGATGTCTCTGCCACCCAGGGCGGAATTACCATGACCAATCCCTTCGGCTCTATCCAAAGCGGCGATTTAACTGCCCAGGGAGAGACTCCAGAAAATGCCGTGATGCTGACGACTCCAGGTAATATTACCACGGGTCACATTGATACATCATCAGCAATGGGGAAAGGGGGTGCGATCGCCCTGACGAGCCAAACTGGAGATATTACCAGTGGAAATTTGAACTCATCGGGTGCATTGGGGGGTGGTGCGATCGATGTTTCCAGCTTGGGTCAACTGACAGTCGCAGAAGTTAATTCCAGTTCGACGGCGGGTTTAGCAGGTTTAATTACCCTGAACAACCGTCAACCCGAATTTATCAAAAACTCTCCTGGCATTGATTTAATTTTTATCAATGCTCAGGGTTTGCCCAGAAATCAGGGTGCGATCGCCACCCGTCCCTCGGAAACAGAAGGGATTGAAATTACAATTAACATTACCACCGATGGGTATTTTAGAGCAACAGGCACATTCCGTTCTCAAACTGGCATAGAAGCAACCCTAGCCACAGGTGGTGATCCGATTGTGATTCGCCATGGTGGTGGTACCGCCTTTGACCCCTTTGAAGTGGGAAATCCGACGCAAAATGGCACCACCGGGGCAATTACAAATGGTAAGGGAGTTCTTGGTTCAATTTTACCCATGCAATCGTTTACGCTTCCGGTTGTTCAAGACAATATTGAAATCATTCCTCGGATACCCTCTCAAAGCAATCTGCCCTTAAGCAACATCTCTCCTCAACTACCCGTGAGTAGTCAAGTCGCGGATGCTGACCTAGCCATTTCCACCCTTGACCGTCTGCTTGCCGATACCTTTTCCGGATATTTAGGACCCAAACCCAGCGTTAATAACCCCGCCGATGCCGCCGAAATTCTGGAGCAAATTGAGCAGCAAACCGGGGTTAAATCCGCGTTTATTTATGCCATCTTTGTTGCCGATAACCTGGAACTGATCATGGTTTCCGCTCAGGAGAAAAAGGTTGTCAGTCTCCCGGATACGACACCAGAGACGATCCGGCAAACGGCACAAAAATTACGCCGAGAAATTACCAATCCGATTAAACGGAGAACCAGTAGTTATTTAGCACCGGCGCAGCAACTGTATCAATGGTTAATCGCCCCCTTAAAAGCAGATTTAGACACCCAAGGGATTCAAAATCTGGTGTTCATCATGGATAGGGGCTTGCGTTCCTTACCCGTGGCGGCGCTGCATGATGGTCAAGGCTTTTTGGTGGAAAACTATAGTGTGGGGTTAATGCCCAGTCTGAGTATTACTGATACTAGCTATAACAATATTCAGAATGTTCCCGTTTTGGCAATGGGAATTGCGGAATCGAGTGATCTAGCCAAGGAACTGAACCTGAGTTCTTTACCCGCTGTCCCCCTGGAACTACAAACAATTGCCAGCATTCGCGATGGAGAATCATTCCTGAATGAAAAAGTCACCCTAGAATCACTCAAAGCCCACAGCCAAAATGCTTCTATTGTGCATTTAGCCACCCATGGTGAATTCAAACCCGGTTCTCTAGAAAATTCTTATATTCTGTTATGGAATGATCTACTGCGCCTGAACCAACTGCGAGAATTAGGCTGGAATAATCGTCGCACCCCCATTGAATTGTTAATCCTTTCCGCCTGTCGTACCGCCGTCGGTGATGAAAAAGCGGAGTTAGGTTTTGCTGGATTAGCCGTGCAAGCTGGGGTCAAGTCAGCGCTGTCAAGTTTGTGGTATGTCAGTGATGAAGGAACCTCTGGATTGATGACGGAGTTTTATCGCAAGTTGCAAACCGCTCCGATTAAAGCCGAAGCCTTACGCCAAGCGCAGTTAGCGATGATCAAGGGAGAGGTGCGTTTGGAAGGGGGACAATTACGGGGAAGTGGACAACCTGTTCGATTACCGCCAACATTAGAAACTCAAGAGGACAAGTCTCTCTCCCATCCCTATTATTGGGCAGCATTTACCCTGATTGGAAGTCCTTGGTAAATCCTATCAATTTCCCCACATCCTACACCCCACACCCAGTCTCTTAGGTTTTTTCATCGGCGTGATCGCTAAATTTATCAAATTCATCATATTGACTTTGTTTTTCCCTTAATTTACCCTGCTAGACAGGGACAGATGCTGGAACGGTATGTGGCGCAACTGAGAAATCAACCTCTTGACGAGGAACTGGGGTTTTCACCGAACCTGGAAGAAGCGGTCAACGTATTCCAGCCACCCGCCTTGACTCAGCTTTGTCGTGCCTTGGGACTATCGCGGTTTGAGCGCTATGTGCTGCTATTGTGTGCGGCGATGGAATTAGACCCGATAATTGGGCGCTTATGTGCCGAGGCGCAGGGGAATGAACAGTGGACGTTCCCTACACCTTAGGGAGCTGCGTAAAAATAAAGTACCAGTGAGGAAAGCTGTATTCATCAACTCAGCCAAGCTTGATTGGTATATTATTAAGCCGCAAGTCCCTAAGCAGGTGGACGTTCAGTAGAGAAGCTTTCTGATTTTTCCTCTTCCGTCACATAATCTGGACTTTGCATGACAAACGGTAAACAAGCACCCGATAACCCTTGTTGAATCCGTTGGGGTGTTTCCGGGAAGATGACAAATAAGGGATAAATCCGGTCAACGCCTTCACTGAGAATATGTTGATGGCGGGGGGGCATTAGCCACTCATAGTCTTTATCGAGCAACACTTGCGTCTGACGCCAACGACTCAATAAATCCGAAAAATCTTCATGAGGGCGATGAATGAAAATGATAATTTCCACCCCCATTTTTATTTTCCATTCTGGGTCACACATTAACATGGCAACATCACAGGGTAAGCCAACCGTTCCATTCAAGCTGGTTAGATTAGAATGTCCTGTTGATGATTGAAGATGGCGTAGGCGCACAATGGGTAGAGGAATCGTGATCACACTTTCTGAGGGGCGGCGCATACTCGGAATCATTTCCAAGTAAGGTCGATGTTGTTTCAGCAGCGCCAACGCCCCCTCATGGTGGCTATATTCGGCTAAACTTGTTTCGTAATTAGATGGCTTAACTGGCATTTTTAAATAAGTGGTAACGTCTTATGGACTAGTTTAAATACTATTCACGAACCGTAGTGGAGAATCAGTAGAGGTTGCTCAGGTTGTTAGTACCGTTCCCTGGGAATGCACGCATTCAAAATGCTTTCCTTATCAGCGTTTCAGTAATACGTGAAGGATAAGTTTTTTTTCCGTCATGCTCTACGAGTAGCTGAATCAACACGGCAAATCCTCTACCATCAAACGGTTGTAGGAATGGACGCCCCATATCCTGGAAATGCTGTCCAATTTAACCCAACGTTTCAAACACTTTAAACATGGGCAGATACATAGAGACCAGAATTGTACCCACCATTCCCCCGATGACAATAATCATCACAGGCTCTAAAATACTGGTCAACGCTTTTACAGTTTGCTCAACTTCATCTTCATAGAAATCGGCAACCTTCATCAGCATTGAATCCAATTCCCCAGTTTCTTCACCAACACTAATCATCTGAATAGCTAGACCGGGGAAAACTTGCTCATTTTGCATGGCAACACTGATCAAACCCCCTTGCTGAATTTCCTGCTTGGTCGCTTCCACCGCGTTAGCAATCACTTGGTTTCCTGAGGTATCCCGAACAATGTCTAAGGCATTAAGAATGGGAACTCCGGAACGAGTTAACGTACCGAAGACGCGGCAAAACCGGGCGACTGATGATTTTTCATTCAGTTCACCAAACAGAGGTACTTTTAATAGGAGTGCATCGATTTGCAGGCGACCGGGTGGGGTTTTGTAGTACTGCTTGATGGCAAATGTGGTAACGATGATCACCCCAACTGGAATCAGAGCGTACCAGCTTCTGAGAACACCACTCAACCAGAGCATAAAGGCAGTCAGGGCTGGTAATGTTCCGCCGATTTCTTCAAAAATCCCGGCAAAGATAGGGATGAGAAAAATGGTCATTCCCAAAAACACCAGTACAGCAAAGCCACCAACCACCAGAGGATAAGTCATTGCCGACTTAATCTGGTTTTGCAGCCGCGCCATATCTTCCAGCAGCTTGGCTAATCGGTTGAGAACTTCATCTAGGACACCCCCAACCTCCCCCGCTTGCACCATACTGACATAGAGTTGGTCAAAACAGGCGGGATGTTCACGCATGGCATCTGAGAGACTGGTTCCCTGCTGAACTTCACTACTGATTGCTGTCAGTGATTTTTTCAGCTTAGGATTGTCACATTGATCCGATAAGATACCCAGACAACGCACGATGGCGACTCCAGCATTAACCATTACCGCAAATTGCCGGGAAAAAACGGCTCGGTCTTTGACACTGACGCTCGTCATTTTTTCCTGGAGTGCGTCTAAATTTAGGTCTTCCAGGCTAAACGCTTTCTGAATACTGCCGACAGTGGGATATTGATTTTGCAAGTGGGCGCGGGCTTGATCCGTAGAAAGAGCTTGAACTTTCTCTTTTTTGGCGTTTCCTTTGGAATCCCGAACCTCAGCAATAAAGGTAGGCATAGCTTGCGTCTGAATGAAAAAAGGATTGAAGGAAAGGGTTAGTTGTCCGGTGATATTTTTTGCAGTTCACGAGAGAACTAACCCCGATAACTTAACGAGTCTTAGCACCAACTTTTCCGCCTTTGGCACCAGCACCAGCCATGCCAGCAGCACCGCCGAGAATACGCTGTAACTCGTCAGGCTTAGAACTCTTGGACACGGCTGTTTCAAAGGAAATCGTGCCTTGTTTGACTAAATTGGCTAATGTCTGTTCCATGGTGATCATGCCCATTTTCATCCCGGTTTGAATGGCGGAATACATTTGGGACACTTTCCCTTCACGGATCAAGTTAGAGATAGCCGGGGTGACGATCATAATTTCCTGTGCCATTGCCCGACCAAACTCACCAGGTTTCGGGTTTTTCTTGGGTACCAAGGTTTGACTGAAGACGGCGACCAAGGAGTTCGAGAGCTGAGCTTGGACTTGAGCTTGTTGTTCAGGAGGAAACACGTCCAGCATCCGGTTCACGGTTTGAGAGGCGGAACTGGTGTGCAAGGTTCCCATGACCAAGTGACCCGTTTCTGCAGCTGAAATCGCCAGTGAAATGGTTTCCAAGTCCCGCATCTCGCCGACCAGAATCACATCCGGGTCTTCCCGTAAGGCGGCTTTGAGCGCATTGGCAAAGCTTTTGGTATCTTCACCTTTTTGACGTTGGTGAACTAAGCTTTTAATGTTGGGAAAAACGTATTCCACCGGGTCTTCGACGGTGAGAATATGTTCAGGTCGGGTGCGATTAATTAAATCAATCATTGCCGCCAGTGTGGTGGTCTTTCCTGAACCCGTTGGTCCGGTCACCAGTACTAACCCCCGAGGACGTTCGCTCATTTCCCGTACAATATCAGGCAGACCTAGCTGATCAAAGTTGGGAATCTTGGAGGACAAGGCTCGCAAGCAGGCGGCGTAGTAGCCGCGCTCCTTATAAACATTGACTCGGAAGCGAGCCAATCCCTTCACCCCATAAGAGCAATCCAATTCCCAGTTCTGCTCCAATTCTTTGCGTTGACTATTATTGAGCATACTGAAAATCAGCTTCTGACATTCTTGGGGATTCAGTGGGTCTTCCCCAAAGGGTTGGAGTTTACCACTAATGCGGAAATAAACCGGTGCCCCAGCTTGAATATGCATATCTGAGCCACCCATTTCAACGAGCTGCTCCATCAAGTCTTCAATCATTAAATCCATTGGCATGGCATTGTCTCCCAATCAGAATCAGTTGTTGCTTTTTACTGTTTTTGGCTTAATCAATAATTGTTGGAGGTTGAAGTCTACAACAATTCAGGAATACCGCAGCACTTAGTCCCGGAAACGTGGGGTCATACAGTACGGACAGTCTAACCACTCCTGTTCTAACCCAGCGCCGCAAGTGCTACAGGAGAGGGATTGCTTACGTTTGGCTTTCATTTCTGCCTCAAGACCGGAATCAGTAAACGTGACTCGTTCAACTTCTTCCAACGTGGTATGACCGTCCTGCACCAGGTTTAAACTGTAGGATAATAGGGTTTTCATCCCTTCTTCAACCGCTGCTTCTTTGATCCGTTCGGTAGGCGCTCCTTCATTGATTAGGAGTTGCAGTCGTTCGGTGTTCCGCATGACTTCATACACACCTACTCGTCCTTTGTACCCAATCCCATTACATTTTTGACAGAGTGTGCCTTTGGCACGAGCGTCGGTAATTTCTTCGGGTTGTAGGGTATTGGCTTTATAGAACGTGACTTCCCCTTCGCTGGAAGCGGCTAAACCAAATCGAGCCAGTTCAGCAGCAGTAGGCTGGTATGGTGTACGACACTCCGTACAAACTCGCCGCATCAGGCGCTGGGCTAAAACTCCTAGAAGCGCACCTGATACCATGAACGGTTCAACTCCCATTTCATCCAGGCGGGGAATGGCACCAGCCGCGTCGTTGGTGTGCAGCGTGGTCAAGACTAAGTGTCCGGTGAGCGCCGCTTCAATCGCGGTTTTTGCCGTTTCCTTATCTCGCGTCTCACCCACCAGAATTACATCCGGGTCTTGCCGTAGAAATGAGCGTAGAATCGAGGCAAAGTCCATGCCTTTTTCCCGCAGTACCTGTACCTGGGTAATACCGGGTAAGGAATATTCAATCGGATCTTCTGCGGTGCTGATATTGACTCCTGGGTCATTGCGCTCAGCCAGCATAGAATATAGGGTTGTGGATTTCCCGGAACCCGTCGGACCCGTGACCAAGATCAGCCCAAAGGGTCGTGCTGTCATTTCCCTGACCATTTCTAAGCTTTCTGGGTCAGTGATCAAAATATCCAAACCGAGTTGGGTGCTAGAGTTATCTAAAATCCGCAGGACAATCTTCTCACCATAGCGGCTAGGTAAGGTACTGACCCGGAAGTCAACCTTGCGCCCTTGGAACATGCGCCGAATTCTGCCATCTTGGGGCAATCGGCGTTCAGCGATGTCCAAATCTGACATAATTTTGAAGCGGGCAGCAACGGCATTTTTGATTGTTTTAGGTAAGTTCTCAAAGGCTTGCCGCAGTACGCCGTCTTTGCGGAAGCGAACCCGCAAGTATTCTTCTTGGGGTTCGATGTGAATGTCCGAAACGTCTTCTTGTAAGGCTTTGGCGAGGATTTTATTCACCAAGTTAATTACCGGGGCACCACCGGCATCACCCGCGACTTTCGATATGTCTTCTTCCGTCGTTTCCTCTGGTGCATCAGACAGGGTTAAATTATCAAGATCCTGACTGATGTTTGTCTGCTTGGCGGCTTCCTGTTCCTTCTCTTGTGCCAGTTTTTTATCCCGATATTGATTAATCAGATGCTGATAATCTTCCTGGGTAATCACCATCCGCCGTAGATCAATCCCGTGAGGGCGCAAAATCCGGTTCAGATCATCTTGGGCGTCAAGGTTATCCGGATCAACCATTGCTACCAAAAGCGATGGGGGTTGACCATCATTTTTGGATAACGGCACTAAACGATAGCGACTACAGATATCAATAGGAATTAGGCGTTCGATGAGTTCCTTGACTTGGTGACCAGAAATATCACCAAGTTCCGGATCAAGAGATTCAACACCGTAAAGTATTTTGAGTTCAAACAGTTGCTGTTTCTTGTACTGACGGATTAAGTCGGGTGGCAACTGACGCCCGGTAATTGATTCAACGACATCGGTTAGAGGTCGTCCTGACTTACGGCTTTCCGCCAATGCCTGCCGCATTTGACCGTCATCAACGTAACCTGATTGAACCAGTTTATTTCCAAAGGGCGAAAAATCGTTTTTGACAACAAGGGCACGTCTTGCTGATGATGATGGGGATTGAGTCATAGTGGGTGAGACTATCTCCTTAGTTACAGAATTCCTAAAAGTTTTAGCGTTTGTCGTACTGGAGGAAGCGACAACGGTAACCCCATTGCCTTGCCGCCAATTTGAATAAAAGGGCTTGACGGATCTCAGAATGGCTCCCTTCTCACTGGGTTTAGATCAGAGTACCCATGCTGGGAAACACTTTGAGGCGTGAATAAGGTTGGATGCCAACATGCTGGAGTTACCAATATCCTGGCAAGGGTGAAATGCAAGTCTTCAGATCATCTAAATGTGATAGAATTCTGACTGAATTCAAAATTAGTCCTCTATACCCTGATAGAATACTCTATTCCTTATTATAGATGGGGATACCGCCTCAAGTTTTATCTTAACCGTTTCCTCGGACTCCTAGAGTACCTCTGCCCCCAAATCCTCAACGTAACAGGCTATGTCTCTACGGCGAGAACTCCTGTTTAGCTGTGATTGAATCAATAGACACATTAACAACAGACAATTTTCCCCAGTATGTACTAGGATTTGAGGAGGTAGCAATCCGGACTTGATGCCTGGGACTTTAGCCTACCCAAAATCTTGCCGTTAATCTGGGCAAGGTAAATGTTGCCATCCCTTGAAGGAGCAGGAGATTGATTGAGTTTTTAGTACGAGTGAATTATGAGTGACGAAGACAAACAACCAAATACTACGTTGCAACAAACAGATGAGCAGAAGGCCGTGAATTCAGATAACCCCGATTTAAATGAGGCAACTTCTGAGGAGGAGGTTGGCACACAACCCGATGTTGAATCACCATCAACGGCAGAAGCGGCAACCGCTGAAGTGACAACGGAAGCGGCAGAAACTTCGGCAGGACAAGGCGTGGAGAGTGAGTCTGCTGAATCGGACTCTGCCGGATTGCCCGGTCAGCAGGAGGATGTCGCGGTTATCGAAACCTTGCAGCAGGAAAATGAACTCCTCAAAGCTCAACTGGAGGAAGTTAATCAGCAATTTGAAGCCTTTAAAACCCAATCCATGCGGATGGCTGCCGATTTTGATAACTTCCGCAAGCGGACGGCTAAAGAAAAAGAAGATTTAGACCATCAAGTAAAGCGTAATACTCTGGGCGAGTTATTATCCGTGGTCGATAACTTTGAGCGGGCGCGATCGCAAATCAAACCTCAAAATGATGGGGAGATGGCGGTGCATAAGAGTTATCAGGGGATCTACAAACAACTGGTGGAATCCTTCAAACGTCTTGGGGTTTCGCCGATGCGTCCGGAAGGAACAGAGTTTGATCCCAATTTCCATGAAGCAGTAATGCGACAGCCGAGTGAGGAATATGACGAAGGAATCGTCATCGAACAACTGATGCGTGGCTATTTCTTGGGCGATCGCGTATTGCGTCATGCCATGGTTAAAGTTGCTGCGGCTCCAGAGCCCGTGGTAACCTCAGAGGAAGAAACCTCAGAACCAGAAAGTTAAGCGGCACGGGGATACTCCCCCCTTGGCTGTCCGTCTCTAAAACAATCAACCCCAAACAACGGTTGAGCGAACGTTAGGTGAGTGCTGTAGCCACAGATTACCACCTTAAAAAGAAAACCTTACCGATCAGATAGGCCGAAGCGCTATGGGAAAAGTCATTGGCATCGACCTGGGCACAACAAATAGTTGCGTGGCTGTCCTCGAAGGAGGTCAGCCCCTCGTCATTTCCAGTACGGAAGGCGGACGAACCACACCGAGTATTGTGGGATTTGGTAAATCGAATGAGCGCTTGGTTGGTCAACTAGCGAAGCGTCAGGCAGTTCCCAATGCTGAAAATACTGTCCATAGTATTAAACGGTTTATTGGTCGCCGATGGGAGGACACGGTAGAGGAGCGATCGCGAGTTCCCTATAACTGTGTTAAGGGTCGCGACGATACGGTTGATGTCCAGATCCGCTCCCATCAATATACCCCGCAGGAAATCTCTGCCATGATCCTGCAAAAGCTGAAAGCCGATGCCGAAAACTTTCTCGGTGAACCCGTAGAACAAGCGGTGATTACAGTCCCTGCCTATTTTACCGATGCTCAACGGCAAGCAACCAAAGATTCCGGCACCATCGCCGGTTTAGAAGTGCTGCGGATCATCAACGAACCAACCGCCGCAGCATTGGCGTATGGGCTGGACAAGCAAGACGAAGAACACCAAGTTCTCGTCTTTGACTTAGGCGGCGGTACGTTTGATGTCTCGGTGATGCAACTGGGCGACGGCGTATTTGAAGTCAAAGCCACGTCTGGCAACAACCATTTAGGGGGCGATGACTTCGATAACGTGATCGTGCGCTGGATGATCCAGGAGTTCAAGGAACAAGAAGGCATCGACATCGGCGCAGATAAAATGGCGCTACAGCGTTTGCGAGAAGCCGCAGAAAAGGCAAAAATTGAACTCTCTAGCATGTTGAACACCTCGATCAACCTGCCGTTTATTACCGCAGATGAAACGGGTCCGAAACATCTAGAAATGGAATTGTCGCGAGCGAAGTTTGAAGAACTGGCGAGCGACTTGATCAAAGGCACAGTTGAACCCGTAAAACAGGCGCTCAAAGATGGCGAACTGAAGCCCGATGATATTGACCGGATTCTGCTGGTCGGGGGTTCGACTCGCATCCCCGCCGTCCAGAAAGCGATTAGTAAGTTTTTTGGCGGTCGCCAACCCGATAAGTCGGTCAACCCCGATGAAGCGGTTGCTCTAGGTGCAGCCATTCAAGGGGGCGTCTTGGGCGGTGAAGTTGAAGACTTGTTGCTACTGGATGTAACTCCATTGTCACTGGGGATTGAAACCTTAGGCGAAGTTTTCACCAAAATTATCGAGCGTAACACCACGATCCCCACCAGTAAATCGCAAATCTTTTCCACGGCGACGGACGGACAAACCTCTGTGGAAATTCACGTCCTCCAGGGTGAACGGGCAATGGCTCGTGATAACAAGAGCCTGGGTAAGTTTCTACTGGCAGGCATTCCTCCGGCTCCCAGGGGTGTGCCTCAAATTGAGGTATCCTTTGATATTGATGTTAATGGAATTCTTAACGTCTCAGCGGCGGATAAAGGCACAGGACGAGAGCAAAGCATCCGGATTACCAACACCGGTGGATTAAATAGTGGTGAAGTGGAACGGATGCGCCAAGAAGCCGAGCAATTTGCCGAAGAAGACCGCCGTCGGATGCAACTGGTGGAACTGAAAAATCAAGCCGAAAGCCTCTTCTACAGTTACGAATCGACCCTAAAAGACAATGCCGATTTGGTACGCGAGGACTTGAAGGCGCAGGGAGAGAAGAAAAAGCAACAGCTACAAGCTGCACTCAAAGACCCCTCGATTGCAGTGGAGGACATTAAACAGCAACTAGAAGATTTCCAACAAACCCTGTTTACCATTGGTGCAGCCGTCTACCAAGAGAGTGCGCCCGATTTGGAACCCGATGAGATTAGCGAAAGCGAGGAGGAAATTGCCTCACCTGTAGAAGTTAGCGAACCTTCTGAGTCGGAACCCGAAGAAGAAGAGTTAATTCTGAACTTTGATGATGAAACGGTAAATAATACTGACTATGAAACAGTTGACTAAGGCAATGCCTACATGTAAGTAGCAATTCGCTGGTTTTTTATCCAAAATGGATAGACGTGCAGGTGATCTGGATATCAGCCCTCGGTGGCGATCAAGCCGATTCTCTGTACAAACTATCCCGATTAACCCACCTCCGTAACGTAATCCAACCCTCCCGCATTGCTCTATGCCTGACTACTATGAGACTCTCGGCGTCTCTCGCGACGCTGACAAAGAAGAAATAAAGCGGGCTTACCGTCGCCTTGCCCGAAAGTACCATCCCGACGTTAATAAGGAACAAGGAGCGGAAGAGCGATTTAAAGAAATTAATCGAGCTTACGAAATCCTTTCCGAACCCGAAATGAAGGCACGATACGACCGCTTTGGTGAGGCGGGTGTATCCTCAGGTGCTGCTGGAGCCGGCTATCCCGATTTTGGGGATATGGGTTTTGCTGATATTTTTGAAAGCTTCTTCAGCGGTTTTGCTGGGGGTATGGGTCAGCAAACGGGACGTCGGCGGGGTGGACCGACGCGAGGGGATGACCTGCGCCTAGACTTGAAGCTAGAATTCCGGGAAGCTGTATTCGGTGGGGAAAAGGAAATTCGCATTCCTCACCAAGAAAACTGTAATACCTGTAACGGTACGGGGGCTAAACCGGGAACTCGACCGCGTACCTGTTCGACCTGTAGCGGCTCAGGACAAGTGCGTCGCGCCACTCGTACCCCCTTTGGCAGTTTCACTCAAGTGTCAGTCTGTCCAACCTGTAATGGCGAAGGACAGGTGATTGAGGATAAGTGTGAAACCTGTGGGGGAGCAGGTCGCAAACAAGAAACCAAAAAGCTAAAAATTACGATTCCGCCCGGTGTGGATAATGGAACCCGGCTACGGGTTTCTAAAGAAGGAGATGCTGGATTACGCAGTGGTCCTCCAGGAGATTTATATGTCTACCTATTTGTTGAGGAAGATGCGGAATTTCAGCGAGATGGAATTAATGTTCTGTCGGATCTGAAAATTAGCTATTTACAAGCTATTTTGGGCTGTCGCCTCCAGGTTAATACTGTTGATGGTCCGGTGGAGTTGAAGATTCCCCCAGGAACCCAACCGAATACGGTGTTGACATTAGAAAATCATGGCGTGCCAAAATTAGGAAATCCGGTGAGCCGGGGCGATCATTTGATTACAATTCAAATCGACATTCCTACCCGAATCACAGCGGAGGAACGGGAGTTGCTGGAGAAGCTGGCAAAAATTAAAGGCGATCGCACGGGTAAAGGAGGGCTAGAAGACTTTTTGGGAGGACTGTTTCGCGGATGAGTAAGCCCACGGGATCGACAATTAATCAGACACCTGATGCTCAACTGGATTTGCGAGGAACACCTTGCCCCATTAACTTTGTGCGGACTAAGCTACGTCTAGAACAAATGACGCCCGGTTCTTTATTAGAAGTATGGCTTGATCCAGGGGAACCGATTGAACAGGTTCCCGATAGTCTGACGATGGCAGGGTATCCGATTGAGGCACTCGATGATCGCAAAGGCTACTTTGCTCTAAGAGTACGGCGTCCTCAAGTCTCTGCATGAGCGAAGTAGTCGATATCCCACCGTCTGAGTTATCTGCCCCCTTATTGGGGACAGTTCTGGCAGTTCAGGCGAATTTCTATCAGGTTCGATTAGAGTCAAAACTCAGCCAGGGCGGGTTTTGTACAAACGATACAATCCATAACCAGCAGCAAATCCCTAAACCCGCCCCTACAAATCAGGTTCCCGATCAACCTAGCTTTGGGTCAACACTCAACACTCAACACTCAACACTTTACTGTGTACCCGTCGTTCCCGATTGAAAAAAATTGGTCAACGGGTGATGGTGGGCGATCGCGTGGTCATTGAGGAACCCGACTGGACGGGTAACCGAGGTGCGATCGCAGAAGTTCTCCCCCGGAAAACCCAACTGGATCGTCCTCCTGTGGCTAATGCTGAACAAATTCTGTTGGTGTTTGCTTTAGCAGAACCTACCCTAGATGCGTATCAACTGAGTCGCTTTTTAGTCAAGGCAGAATCGACAGGTTTCCAGGTATGTTTGTGTCTCAATAAAAGTGATTTAGTCACACCAGAAGAACAACAGCAGTGGCAGCAGCGCTTGAATGCGTGGGGATACCAACCCCTATTTATCAGCGTTTACAATAATATCGGTTTAGCCGAACTGAGCGATCGCTTAAACCAGAAAATTACCGTCTTAGCTGGATTGTCTGGCGTGGGAAAATCTAGCTTAATTAACCAACTCGCCCCTGAAGCCAACCTGCGCGTGGGAGAAGTAACTGGAAAATTAGGACGGGGACGCCACACTACCCGCCATGTAGAATTGTTTGAATTACCCCAAGGGGGTTTATTGGCAGATACGCCGGGATTTAATCAGCCTGACTTGGATTGCACGCCAGCCGATTTAATCCATTACTTTCCCGAAGCGCGACAACGGTTAGCGGTAGCCAGTTGTCAATTTAGTGACTGCTTACATCGAGATGAACCCAACTGTGCGGTACAGGGAGACTGGGAACGCTACGATCATTATCTGGGTTTCTTAGAGGAAGCGATCGCACGTCAAGAACGGTTGAACCAACAAGCTGATCCAGAGTCAACTCTCAAGGCAAAAACCAAAGGAAAGGGACAAACTGAGTACGAACCCAAGTTACAAACAAAGAAATATCGGCGGCGTTCTCGGCGGACTCAACACCAGGATTTAGAGGAACTGTATCAGGAAATGGAAGATTTATAACTGAGTATTTGCCTCTGACTCATTCTCAACTGAGAGTTTACCGGGAATAATAATTTCATTGGATGGTGTATGAGCAGGGTGATTTTGAGCCAAAAATTGCCGTAATTGTACCATTAAGTTAGTGTTATACTGAGGATATTCTTGATAGTTAGGTGCAGGGCTAGAATAAGAAACCAGGAATATTAATGCTGGAAAAGTCAGGAAAAGACTTGTATACGCAACTCCCATAGGGCTAAGTAATTTTTTAAAGTGATTCAAATTATTTTTTAGCATATCATTTATCTTTATTGTTGATAAAAGTCACTTTTTGGGGCTATATGCTCTGCCTAGTCTCCATATATTAATCCTAATTCTCTATTTATAGCGTCTACCCCAAGTTTCAAGTTTAAATTAAATATTTATATCTATAGACAGATGGAATATTATGGAAAAACTGTTCCTGTTCTCTGTTTCCCTTTCCTTACTTCACCAATCTACTTATTCAGCAGTCCCTAACTTAGTCCCACAAATTTTGCAAAACTGAGCATCAGAATCATGAAAAGGTAAACCACACCCGCCACAGACTTTTTCCACTTGGTTAGCCGTTTTAAGTAAGTGCTTGACTAAATCGCCCAATTGCCAAGGAATCAAAGCAATGCCTGTCAAAATCATCAGCACTGTTAGTAATCGACCCCCTTCTGAAATTGGTGTTAGGTCACCAAATCCAACGGTGGTCATCGTTACTACAGCGAAATAGAAGGCATCTAAAAATGTCTTGAATTTTTGAGGATTTATTCCATGTTCAACTTGATAAATTAATCCTGAGTAAACAAATATTATGGTGAACAATGTAAATAATATTCGAGCTAAGATAATGGCATCTTGATTGCTAAGTCTAAAAACATAAATTTTTAAAGTCAGGAAGCGAATTAACCGTAAGATCCGAAACCAACGGAAAATTAAAATAAATCGGATATCCGTCACGCCAATAAAGAAAGGCACGATCGCGATTAGATCGATGAGAGAAACAGGGCTAAAGAAGAAATTAACTTTAGATTCAGCAACCCAAAAGCGGAGTAAATACTCGGCAACAAAAACAATTAAGATAATTCGATCGATAATATCCAGACTTAGGCGAAGCAGCGGCGGTATGGGATAAGTCTCGCACACGAAAATTGCTGAAGATAAGAGGATTAACCCCATAATCAGCAAATTAATCCGCCTACCCACAGGCGATTCAATATCTTCTACGTAAAGAGCAATAGTTTGTCGCAAATTATCGGGCATTAATCTGGCACTAGCAAAGGAAACTTAAAGACTGGAGTTGAGGTATTTACCAAGATGCCCTCAATCAAACCCAACCGATTCAGCACTAACTTAAATTGTAAGATAGACCACTATCTGTATGAGGCTCGAATTGCGTCCGCCCGACAATCTCGCAACCAGAGCTGCACAGCTCGACCCATAATACCATCGCTACTCTCTCGTGGCGGCGTGGGTGGGCGTTCTGGTGAAGGTGAACCTAGGCGCGTAAACATCAGAGCCAAACGCCATCCACTATCGGTATTGGTTAAAAATAGCCAGTGAAAACTTTCTCGTTCGATCGCACCTCCCTCGACATATTGGCGTTCTAGAGTGGTGAAAAACACTTGCTGTGGGGGTTCTACGTTGGTAGCTGTCACAGAATTATAGGAACCGGGACCAAGGGTCAGGGGTTGAAATTCCGCTCGCCCTGCCACGATGATATATAGATCTATATCGATGTCCTCATTTACAGGTCGCGATCGCTGAATCACCCGATTCGCGTAGTCAGGTAAATCCCGCAGCATTAGAGAAGTTAAAGTTTCTACATCTGAGGGACACGCCGATTGAGCTAGAAGTGTGGGTTTAGGAAGACAGGGGTGCAGGAGTGCAGGCGTACAGGGAAGGACTCTTAGCGTTGTTGGTTTCGTCTTCAGCGTTTGTGAGCCGGGGGTAACATTGGGGTTAAATGCCCCACAATCCATCTGAAATCCCAGCCAACAGGCAACTGTTAAGCATTGGATTAACTTATAATTCATACCTTACTAGATAGGGCTTACACTTATCAGGCGGGTTTTGTTGATACGTTATCGGTGAGCTAGGGCGGGTTTTATTGATACGTTATCGGTGAGCTAGGGCGGGTTTTATTGATACGTTATCGGTGAGCTAGGGCGGGTTTTATTGATACGTTATCGGTGAGCTAGGGCGGGTTTTGTTGATACGTTATCGGTGACTAGCTGAATTGAGTCCCTAAACCCGCCCCTACAATTAACTGATGACTTCCTGTAACTCCTCACAAATTCTTTTCCACGCTGCAACGGGGTCAGGCGCAGCCGTGATGGGGCGCCCAATCACCAGGTAATCAGCCCCCGCTTTCAGAGCATCTGCTGGCGTCATCGATCGCTGTTGATCGCCCTGTTCCGACCAACTGGGACGGACACCGGGACAAACGAGGAGAAAGTCATCGCCACACACTTGGCGAAGTTGGGACACTTCTTGAGGCGAACACACTGCACCATTTAATCCGGTTTCTTTTGCCAAAAGTGCCATCTGTAGGGCGTATTCGGGTAACTCAATCGGAACTTTTAAATCAAAGGCTAAATCTCGTGAGTTTAAACTGGTGAGTAGGGAAATAGCAATTAACTTCGGTGGTGAACAAGCGGCGGCTTCTGCTCCTTCCTTCGCTGCTGCTACCGCTCCTTTGAGTGCCATGCGACCTGCTACGGCATGAATTGTCAATAAATCTACCCCGTATCCAGCAGCCGCCCGTGTCGCCCCAGCTACCGTATTGGGAATATCGTGAAACTTGAGATCTAAAAATATCCGTCTTTGCCGATCTTTGAGAACCTGAAGAATCGCGGGTCCACTACTGACAAATAGCTCCAGTCCGACTTTCCAGAACCTCACCTGCGGTAATTGTTCCACGAGGGCGATCGCTTGGGCTTCGGTCGGTACATCTAAGGGGACTATAATCCGCTCTGCTACTGACATGGAAAATGCTTGGTGATAAGTAGCCACAGATTATCCCATTTTTCTTTAACCGCGCAACTTATACTCAATTCGGGTTGACCTCGCCCCTACACTTGAATAAGGGCGGGTTTAGTCAAGTTATTGGTTTTTGTCAAAGGTTATCTGTAAAACCCGCCCCTACAATTTACATTTCTCAAACCCATAGAAAGTTTAAGGGGAAAGAAATTTCTTTCCCCTTTTTTGGTAGTTATATGCGTGAAGTGTCTCTCCCCAATAGGGAAAAGACTTCTCCCGACCCACAGGCATATAGCCTGTTTTGTACGAAACTATTGAGGAACGATACTCAGTTCCGAGGCACCGCTTTACAGGAATCCGACTCCCTCGGATGTTCGTTCTCTTCTCAGTATAGCAAAGCTAGTTGTATCTATGCTTTTTGCTATTCTTTCTATGTTTTTTAGCGCTAAGTAATGGCTCTGCCTTCTGCATAGATGCTAGATAAAAAAGCCATTCCTAGAAAAACCCATAGCAGTATTAGCGGCAATAATGGTGACATGAGCGAACCTCCTCTGGAACACACAGTCTGATTATCTTTATAATATCACTTGCCCCACTGATTTTATTGACAAATTTGTCAATTTGCGCTATTTTACTGCTTGCCCTGCTCCCACTGCTTGCACGCCCGGTAGTCAAAAACTTTTGCAGTCATTAGGATGTCAACCGCACAGATTTCTTTTTCCCTACCTGTAACACCTTGCCCTCTAAAGCCTCTGGGGAATCAAAGGTGCAGTCTACATCCGTAATGCGATCGCCCTCTAGTTTCACACCGCCACCTTTAATCTGTCGCCGCCCTTCGCCACTACTACTACACAACCCACTGGCATTAAGGATATAAAACAACTTGGCGGGAAACTCCACTTGAGAGAGGGAAAATTCCGGGATAGCGCCCCCGCCTTTTGCCTCATCTGCTTCCTTTTGACCGTGATATTGGGTGACAATTGTCCAAGCCAGAAGTTGTTGGCGATCGCGGGGATTTACTGGCAGTTCCTCTAAGGATAAGTCGGTGAGTAGCTCAAAATACTCCTCTAACAGATTATCCTTCGTCCCCTCCAGCTTCTGATACATGGGTTGAGCCGCCTCCCGCAACGCCACATAATTGTTCAGCGACTTCGACATTTTCAGCACGCCATCCGTACCAATTAAAATCGGCAGCAGTAATCCAAACTGGGGAGTTTGACCAAAATGCCGCTGTAAGTCTCGCCCCACCGCAATATTAAATTTTTGATCCGTTCCGCCTAACTCCACATCCGCCTGAACTGCCACCGAATCATACCCTTGCATTAAGGGGTAGAGAAACTCATGCAGGTAAATCGGGTTTTCCTGTTTAAATCGTTCTGCAAACCCCTCCTTCGCTAGCATCTGCCCCACCGTCATCGTGGCTAACAAATCGAGAATCTCTGCCAAATCCAACTTACTTAGCCATTCCGAGTTATAGCGAATTTCCAGGCGTCCTGGTGTTTCAAAATCTAAAATCGGACGCACCTGATCCAAGTAGGTTTGGGCATTTTGCTGCACCTGTTCGTCAGAAAGATGCTTCCGTACTTCTGATTTACCACTTGGATCACCGATTCTTGCGGTAAAATCGCCAATAATTAGGACAGCCGTATGACCCGCATCCTGAAACGCCCGTAATTTCCTTACGGGAATACTATGACCCAAGTGGATATCTGTCCCCGTCGGGTCAATTCCCAACTTGATCCGCAAGGGACGCTCAGTTTGGCGAATCCGTTGCTCTAGGTTCTCACTCGGGTCTTGAGAATCCGGTTGGTTGGGAAAAATGTCACTAACACCTCGGTATAACCAAGATAATGACTGAGACATTGTGTTTAAAGAATTTGACATTCGTCTGGGAAATCTTTCAGGATTAACGTGCAGGAGAATGGCAGATGTTTAACTGCTGAGGGGTTTGGGGAACGATAAGTCCCACGATTAGCGTTGGGATGCTTCGACAAGCTCAGCAACAACATGGATTCCCCAAGTCAATTGAGTGGGATTCAATATCCCCGAAATTGACATTTACCACTTCAATGATAATGTGGTAGAACCTACCTATGATTCTAAACCACACCTACCGCCTATATCCTGATAACCAACAAGCCCAACTTCTAGATGAGTGGTTGGAAACATTGCGGGTGTCCTACAACTATGCGTTGCGGGAAATCAAAGACTGGATTGCTTCTCGCAAGTGTCCAATGGATAGGTGTAGTTTGGAGTTTGAGTATATCATGAGTGCCGATTATCCCTTTCCTAGCTACCACCAACAACAAAACAATCTACCTAAAGCTAAGAAGGAATTTCCACGACTCAAATCTGTTCCCTCCCAAGTCTTGCAGACTAACATTAGAAGGTTACATGATGCTTGGGACTTCTTTAGGGAGAGGGGTTATGGCGGATACTATATTTGTTGAAGACATAGATTTCCGAATCATGGCAAAGGGTTTTCTGGGTAAGCAGACGATTGATGCTGGTTTTGGGCAGTTTCGCTCTATCCTTAAGTGGGTCGGTAAGAAGCGAGGAGTATTTGTGGGCGAAGTAGATTGCCGAGGTACTTCCCAGACTTGCCCGAATTGCCGAATCACGGTCAGGAAAGAACTCTCTGAGAGAATACATTCTTGTCCTGAATGCAAATACGAGGTAGATCGGGACATTGCTTCAGCTCAAGAAATCTGTAATCGAGGTATAGAAACGTATCCAGGGACTCTGGAAAAGCAAGAAATTGGCTCTCAAGTTGAGGTGTCGGGGGCTATGTGCCTAGATAACTGGCGTAGGGGAGCAATGCCCAATCGTGAGGTTGGGAAGCCCACAGCCTAATCTCCGATTTGGTGTGGGAGGATGTCACGATTTACCGTTTTTCATGCCAATCCAGAACAGTAATGTTACCATTTTTGCAGCCAAAAGCCAAAATACTTCGGTTTGTTATCATGAACGATTATCTCAGGCTTAATATTAAGATCTAAGGGAAAACCCGTCCACTGATCCAATGCTGGGAGCAACGTCTACAGGGGACAAGAATCGCCAAAACCGAATTGATCGCTAATCCTGACTTTGCCATAAATTTCTGTAATCATCTATAGAAGGTATAGAACGTATCCCCCCTAAGGTTGCCTCCCACACAGCCATTCAGTATTTTTTTCTTGAGTGAGGAAGTGAAATCACAGTGTCGTCTAGTACCATCCAACAAAAACAACAAAGAGATAGTAAAAACGGATTGCCACCCGCTTTCCGATTCGTGCAAGGAGTCGCTCAGGTAACAGGCGGAACCATTCTCGGCATTACAATGCTAACTAGCTCGGTTGTGGCTGGTGGGCTGGTGGGCTTGGCGACAAGCTTCCGCAATCTTCCCGATGTGAGAGTCCTCAGGGGCTATGTTCCCACCGAAACGACCTACGTCTACGATATCAAGGGGAAGCACCTGGCTAGCCTGCATGATGAAGCCAACCGAGAGGTGGTTAAGTTAGAAAACATTAACCCCAATCTCAAACGAGCAGTGATTGCCATGGAAGATAGCCACTTCTATATTCACCATGGCGTTAACCCCAACAGTGTGGGTCGAGCCTTTTTAGCTAACTGGGAGAAGGGGGCTGTGGTTGAAGGCGGTTCCACCTTGACGATGCAGCTGGTGAAAAACTTATTTCTGTCGCGGGAGAAAAAATTCTCGCGTAAAATTGCCGAGGCAGTCATGGCAATCCGGCTGGAGCAGATCTTCACCAAAGATCAGATATTGGAAATGTATCTGAATCAGATCTATTGGGGTCATAACAATTATGGCATCCAAACCGCCTCGGAGAGTTACTTCGCCAAACCCGCCCGCGAGTTGACCTTGGCAGAATCCGCCATGCTGGCTGGATTGATTCAGTCTCCGGAAGAATATAGCCCCTTTGTCAACTATCCCTTAGCCAAACAACGGCAAGCGATCGTTCTGGCTCGTATGGAGGAATTGGGATGGATTACGGCTGTAGAGAAAAAAGAGGCATTAGCTCAACCATTGGGCGTGGGTAAGCCCACTTCCTGGCAAACCAGCCAGCTTCCCTACATCACAGAAGCTGTCGTGGCAGAGTTGAATGAGCGATTTGGTCGAGATGCGGTTCTCAAAGGGGGGATGCGTGTCCAAACCACGGTGGATTATAATTTCCAGCGCATGGCGGAAAAAACCATTGCTCGCGCTCACAGTAACTTGCGCCGCCGAGGGCTATACGCTGATCAAGTAGCACTAGCCGCCGTTGATCCGCGCACCCATTATGTCAAAGCTTTGGTTGGGGGGATTGGATACGAAAAGAGCCAATTTAACCGAGCGATTCAATCCCGACGCCAACCGGGTTCAGCGTTTAAACCCTTTGTTTACTACACAGCTTTTGCCAGTGGTAAATATACGCCTTATTCCACGGTGATGGATACCCCCGTCAGTTACCGGGATGGGAGTGGCTGGTATTCGCCGAGAAACTATGGCGGTGGTTTCGGTGGGGCGATGAGTATTCGTAGTGCGTTGGTGCAGTCGCGAAATGTGCCAGCGGTTAAGCTTGGCAGAGCCGTTGGGTTAGATAAAGTGATTGAAGTATGCCGCACCCTAGGGATTAAAAGCCCGATGGAACCCGTAACCTCCTTACCCCTCGGTGCAATTGGGGTGACGCCCTTGGAAATGGCAGGATCTTATGCCACCTTTGCTAATACGGGTTGGCATTCTGATCCCACGATCATTGTCCGAGTCACCGATAGTATGGGCAATGTGTTATTAGACAATACCCCGAAACCCCGTCTCGTGCTTGATCCCTGGGCAACGGCTTCACTGAATGCGGTTCTCCAAGGGGTGATTCAAGGTGGAACCGGAACCGCTGCTCAAATTGGACGCCCAGCGGCTGGGAAGACGGGAACAACCAGTTCAGAACGGGATGTCTGGTTCGTCGGATATGTGCCACAATTAGCGACGGCGGTGTGGATTGGTAATGATAACTACAGACCTTTAGGGGGTGGAGCGACAGGGGGTGGATTTGCGGCACCGATTTGGCGCGACTTTATGAGTCAGGCGTTGAAGGGTGAGCCAGTACGCTACTTTGAACCTGCGTCTAAGTATCCGCGTCCTTAGTCATTGGTCATTCGTCATTGGTCATTTGCCCTTAGAATTATTGGACTCTGTTGGGGCGGGTTTAGTAACATCCGGGTGAAAATCAAATGTTAATGGTAAAACCCGCCCCTACAACAGACGTTCCACCGGAAAGAAAGACGTTCCACCGGAACGTCTCTATAACCCCATCTCCCTTGTAGGATCAAGGAAATCTTAGTAATAAATGTCCCATGACGCTAACACAGGTTTGGGGTGCTTTACTCATTTTTGTCCTCTGTCCCCTGCTAGGTGGACTTCCCCTGATTTCCTGGATTACCTACTTACTTACAAGACGCCAACTCTCTCAAGTCGGTACGGGTAATGTATCTGTATCGGCGGCGTTCTACCACGGTGGACGTTGGGTGGGTATCTTAGCGGTATTATCAGAAGCCTTGAAGGGGATTGCGGTTGTCTTGCTGGCGCGTTATTTCTTCCCCACAGAACCCGTCTGGGAAATTATTGCCCTGATTATGCTGGTGATGGGGCGCTACTGGATGGGCAAAGGTGCCGGAACCACAAATGTGGTCTGGGGATTTGTGGTACATGACCGGCGCGTCGCGTTATTGGTATTTTTAATTGGGGGCATAGGTTTTACGATTATCCGCGATCGCACGACGGGGCGTATCGGTGTTTTAGTCCTATTCCCGATAATTTTGGCACTGTTGCACCCTCATGACTTCGCTAGAATTGTCAGTGCGATCGCGCTGAGTCTAATTATCGGTTGGATTTATCAGAAAATTCCCGATGACTTAGACCTTCCCACCGAACAGGCAAAATCAGAATCTAAATCAGTGTTTCGTTTTTTCCGAGGCGATAAAGCTATTATTCCGCTTGAACGCGAACTTGATCCCCAACAAGTTGGCTCAAAAGCCGCTACTTTATCCCAGCTTAAGCGCTGGGGTTATGCTGTACCACAGGGATGGATCTTACCACCAGGGGATGATATGCAACCCTTGGTCAAATATCTCCCGGTTTCAGAATCCAATCCCCTCGTTGTTCGTTCCTCAGCTATCGGCGAAGATGCGGAACTCTCTTCATCCGCCGGACAATATCAAACGGTTTTACAGGTAACCAGCCGCCCCGCTTTACAGGAAGCGATTACCCAAGTCTTAGCCTCGTATCATCACCCCGCCGCCAGAGGGTATCGCCGTAACCGCGATTTACCCGACACGGCGATGGCTGTCTTAATTCAAAAACAAATCCCAGGCGTCTTTTCCGGTGTCGCCTTTAGTCGTGACCCCATGCAGCAACAACCCGACACCGTAGTCCTCGAAGGATTACCCGGAGATGCCTCCCAAATTGTATCCGGTCAAGTCACCCCAGAACAGTATCGGGTATTTTTCCAGCAACCCCAGCTTGTAGGGGCGGGTTTAACCGATAACCTTGAGGACAAAACCGATAACTCGACGAAACCCGCCCCCCTTGATCAACAGGAGACTGGAGATAATCGTTCCCCATCGGTTGAAATTGAAGGAGAGGGGGATTTACCCCCAGCGTTAATCCAAGAGGTGGCTACTTTAGCGCGGGAATTGGAAGACCGCTATCATGGGATTCCCCAAGATATTGAATGGACTTATGACGGTCAGCAGTTATGGCTACTACAAACGCGACCAATTACCAATCTCCAACCCATCTGGACGCGCAAGATTGCCGCAGAGGTGATTCCCGGACTGATTCGACCCCTCACTTGGTCAATTAATCGTCCCCTCACCTGTGGTGTTTGGGGGGAAATTTTTACCATCGTGTTAAAAGAACGATCGCAGGGATTGGAGTTTAATCAAACTGCTACGCTGCATTATTCTCGCGCCTATTTTAATGCCACATTGTTAGGTGATATTTTCCGGCGCATGGGTTTACCGCCAGAAAGTTTGGAGTTTCTGACCAGGGGAGCGAAATTTTCTAAACCCCCTCTGAAATCCACGCTGCGGAACCTTCCCGGATTACTTCGTCTATTAGGTCGGGAATGGAATTTAGATCAGGATTTTGAGCAAGATTATCACCACCATTTTGCTCCGGCTTTAAGTCAACTGCAAGAGCAATCGGTTTCAGAATTATCAGACGCCGAAATTCTGGAACGAGTGAACCAAATACTATCGGAATTACAGCGAGCCACATATTATAGTATTCTGGCTCCATTAAGCCTTTCCCTGCGACAAGCGTTACTCAAGGTAAAGGATGAAGAATTAGATAGTAGCCAAACTCCAGAAATTGCCAGTTTGCGATCGCTCGCCCAATTAGCCGATGATACCCGCCATTTATTAAGTCCCAAACAAATTAATTGTGATAATCCTGCTTCTGTATTTACCACCTTGTCGGAAATTCCCGATGCTCAAAGTGTTTTAGAACAATTCGACCAATTTCTGGCACAATATGGCTATCTCAGTGATGTCGCCACAGATATTGCCGTTCCCAGATGGAAAGAAGACCCGCGACCGATACGCCAACTCTTTGCTCAGTTTTTATGTGATCCTCCCCCAGCCACTAAACCGCCAAAGCGTCAGCGCTGGAAAGCGGAAGTGGTACAAGCGCGGTTGAATTTAAAAGGGCGAGTGACTGAAGTCTATTCGCAATTTTTAGCCGACTTGCGTTGGAGTTTTGTAGCGCTGGAGAAGCGGTGGTTAGAATCCGGTTTACTCGCTGAAGCTGGGGATATTTTCTTCTTAGAATTTGCGGAGATTCAGCGTCTAATCGCTGAAACCGATCGGGTTTTGCGAGAGGAACTTCCCAGATTGATTAACTATCGGCGATCGCAGTTAGATGAGCATCGTCAATTACGCAGTGTTCCGCCTCTATTCTATGGTAATCCTCCCGCCGTTTCATTTCTGATGCAAACCCAATCAGAACCCGCTCAACAGCGTCTTGTCGGGATTGGCGCAAGTGCGGGACAAGTGGAAGGTTTGGTTAGGGTTTTAAATAACTTACAATCAGTTCCAGACATTGACCGTCAAACGATTCTGGTTGTCCCCTACACCGATTCCGGCTGGGCACCCCTATTGGCGCGTGCAGGCGGTTTAATTGCTGAAGTTGGCGGGCGGCTATCCCACGGCGCGATCGTGGCGCGGGAATATGGGATTCCGGCGGTAATGGATATTCATAACGCGACTCAGATGTTCCGCAATGGTCAACGGGTAAGAATTGATGGGCGATCGGGTATTGTGGAGGTTTTGGAGTGAGTAAAATTATCAATTAGATTGAATAAATATGGGTCTTCCGTTTTGTATCTGTGGGGGAACAGGGGAGATATTAGCTGTTTCGTTATTTCTGTTTTCTTGCACTCTCTTACATTCATAAGTTAAAGGAGATATTTAATTATGACCACTAGAATCACGGAAGTTATGGGCGATGATGGCGAAACTATTTATATCCAATATGATGAGGAAGACAGTGATGAACTGCAAGCTGTTGGGTTTATTGATGATATTCAAGACAGAACGAATAAATTAAAGCGAACGATGAAGAGTACAGTCAAGAGTTACTCTAAACTGGTACTCGATAGTGTCAAACAGGGACTGACTGATAACCTTGCACCGAGTAAAGTCGCCTTAGAATTTGGCTTACAAACAGGAGGAGAAACCGGAATCCCCTTTGTCACCAAAGGAACCGCCCAAGCCAATGTCAAAGTCACCATTGAATGGGACTTAACTCAAAAAAATACACCCAGTTCGTAGTAATGGCTTTAGCCTATCAAACCACAAGAACCCAACCCAATGCTCTTGTCGTTCGTAGTAATGGCTTTAGCCTATCAAACCACAAGAACCCAACCCAATCCTTTCATCATACCCAAACACCAGAACCAAACATCATCTATGATGAAATAAGATAACTCCCCCATACCTAACACTTCACCGGAAAACACCAAACCAGAGAATCGGGGCGGGTGTAATTGCCTCTAGGTACAACCGAAAAGATAGTCGTAAAACCCGCCCCTACAAATTGACGCGCTTATCCCATAAAACGTCAACCCCATCCCAGTTTAAGATGAGTTACTATGGTCTTGACCAACTCCGGGAATCCATGGTGAAAATCCTGAATCCCGATAAAGGAGAAACCGCAGGTTCAGGTTTCATCATCCGTTCTGATGGTTATTTAATCACTTGTCACCATGTTATTTATCTACTCGATCGCCTTATAGTAGAGTATCAGGGACAGGAATACGAGGCGCAATGGTGCCAAGCCTTATCCAATCCTGATGTCGATATTGCTATTCTCAAGATAACGATTGAAAACGCCCCCGCCGTACCGATAATTAATCCGCAACACTTATCAACCTCGGTAACCGTTTATGGATTTCCGCCTTCGCAAAAGAAATATTTTCCCGAAGGGATTAACTTTTCCGCCCCAACCATTCGCTCCAGTGCGCCTGTTAACATTCTACCCACCTATCGCATCCAAACTGTAACCGCCACAAACCCTTGGAATCGATTACCTCAAGAACAGTCTACCTTTGTGTCCCATCGAATTGATACCAAAGTCGATTCAGGAACTAGCGGCGGCGCTGTTTTTGCTGAAGAATTGGGCGGTGTGGTGGGCGTGATTCAGTGTAGTAAAAGCGATGAAAGTTATCTGATTCGCTGGGACAATTGTTTAGAGAGTTTAAATGCACTGGGTTTAGAACCGGAGAAAAATGCCGTTTGTCAATTTCTGGAGGCGATTGAAAATGATCAACGATTTAAATCCATTGGCTTTTTCCACACGCCGCAAAACGTTGTATTGCAAGAGCAATATATTCCGATTCAAGTCACCCTGGAGCGGAAATATAAGCATGAGGTAGAAACGAGTTGGGGGTATGGGGAATCTGAGGCAGAAATTAAACGAGTTTATGCGCTAAAAGGTGGGGTAGAAGAAGTTGAGGAATCGCGACAAACTCAGGTGGATTGGCAAGAAGCGAAAAAAGATCATTCAAGAGTAATGGTTTTGGCTGATCCGGGGATGGGAAAGTCTACATTATTAAAAATGGAGGCGGGATTAATTGCTAAACAGGAGAGGGAAAACCTAACGCCCCACCCCCCTCGTTCCCCCCTCGAAGGGGGGATGGATAAGGAGGATCAATATTCTCCTATAAGAAGTTCCATAACCCCCCTTTTGAAGGGGGGTAGGGGGGATCAAAAAGCTTTAGATAAGACTTCAACTGTAGACTTGAACAAGGTAGAAATCCTGGGAATAGATGATGTAATATTCCCCCTATTTCTGCGCCTATCCGATTTAGATGAAACTCCCCAAGAAATCATTGATGCAATCCCGCAACTGATCCAGCGAGATTATCCGAAAAACTATCCGGCTATCGACACACTGTTACAAGAAAAATTAGAGAACGGCAAATGTTACTTACTATTAGATGCCTTAGATGAAGTCCCCAAACAGAATCGAACTCGTTTAGCCGAAAAGCTGAACCGATTTGCCCGAAATTATAACTGTCCGATGATTTGCACCTCTCGCATTGTTGGCTATGGCGGTGCTTTTTTGCCGGATGCGAAAGAAGTAGAAATTGTTCCGTTTAGTCAAAAGCAAACCGAAGCCTATATTCAAACCTGGTTTAAAAATGCGGCGGGTTATCTAGAGGATGATTCTGTCTCAGCCGAGGGATTGATTGAAGAACTCCGCCATAAACCCCAAATTGGGGGATTGGCTCAAAATCCATTATTGTTGTCGTTACTGTGTAGTTTATATCAAGTCAAAGGATTGACGCTTCCAGCACGGCGGACTCAGGTGTATGGCAAAGCCGTGGATTATATGTTGGGAAAATGGGGAATTGACAATCATCGACAATGGGTGAATGAGGCGCGAGTATCAGCTAAAAAAGAGCTTTTGCAGGAACTGGCTTATCAATTTAGTTCTGAGAATAAGGAAATTTTTTCCATAGACGAACTCAGGCGCAAGATAGAAAACTATCTGGGAAGTGAGCAGGTGTGCAGTGATTTTAAACCCCTGAGTGCGGCGAGTTTGATTGAGGAGTTGTCCGAGAATGATGGTATTATTCAACTCTTGGATAGAGGGGGCGATCGCTATCTTTTTCTCCACCGCACGTTTCAGGAGTATTTGACGGCGGCTTATTTGAGTCGGGTTGGCAATGGGGTGGCGTTAGCGCGGCAGCATTTTTGGGACTATGACTGGCATGAAACCCTAAGTTTGCTGGCGGGATTGATGGCAGATCCGATTCCTTTGCTGCAAGTGATTATGAAGGAAAAGGATGATATTTTTAAGACACTTTTATTGTTGGCGGGGCGATGTCTGGCGGAATGTTCTGAATGTTCTCACCCTTTGGTTACTAAGGTAATTGATAGATTATACAAGTTTTGGCTGTCTTACCCAAGTGTTGGGTTTATTACTTCCACGCTTGTGGCATTAAGTCAGGTTAATTCGCAGATGGTTCAGAAGTGGCAAGCAGCCCTCAATCATTCCGATAGTTACCTCAGAAGGGAAGCAGCAGAAGCTTTGGGCAAGATAGGTAATACTCAAGCTGTCGAGGGTTTAATCGCTGCCCTCCATGATTCCGATAGTTACGTGAGATGGGAGGCAGCAGTGGCTTTGGCTAAGATAGGCAATCCTCAAGCTGTGGATAGTTTAATCGCTACCCTCCATAATTCCAATCGTGACATGAGATGGAATGCAGCAGAGGCTTTGGGTAAGATAGGGGATGCCCAAGCTGTGGATAGTTTAATCGCTGCCCTCAATCATTCCCATCGTGAGGTGAGAAGGTATGGGGCAGTGGTTTTGGGTACGATAGGCAATACTCAAGCTGTCGATGGTTTAGTCGCTGCCCTCCATGATTCCGATCGTGACGTGAGATGGAATGCAGCAAAGTCTTTGGGTGAGATAGGGAATGCCAAAGCTGTGGATAGTTTAATCGCTGCCCTCCATGATTCCCATAGTGATGTGAGATGGAATGCAGCAGTGGCTTTGGGTGAGATAGGCAATCCTCAAGCTGTGGATAGTTTAATCGCTGCCCTCAATGATTCCGAGAGTTACGTGAGATGGAATGCAGCAGAGGCTTTGGGTGAGATAGGCAATCCTCAAGCTGTCGAAGGTTTAATTGCTGCCCTCAATGATTCCGATAGTTACGTGAGAAGGAGTGCAGCATTCGCTTTGGCTAAGATAGGCAATACTCAAGCTGTCGAGGGTTTAATTGCTGCCCTCCATGATTCCGATAGGAACGTGAGAATGGAAGCAGCATTCGCTTTGGGTAAGATAGGGAATGCAGAAATATTGGCAAAGCTAATTAAGTACCTGGACATCAATATTTATGACAATGACATATTTCCCCTAGCGCGGACATTAGCGGTTCGATACAGCAAGGAAAACCTGCCCTTTATTCCCGTCTATCCTAAGTTGGTTCGCTTTAGCTATTCACCTATATTGGCAACAGTGAAGCGTCGTTGGCGATTGCTCAGACAAAAGGCAAGGGAAAAGCGTTCAACTGGGTGATTGGTTCAGGATGCGATTTTGAACTGGGGGAGGGCGGGTTTTGTACAAAAGTTATCGGTTACATCCCACAAGTTAGTCCCTAAACCCGCCCCTACGGATTGTTTTTGCTTGGATTTGACGTTTAAATCGGGCGCACGTCGGTCATCTGTGTCAACTTAAGGTAGAAAACCAATGCTGGCAAGGTTTTAAGTTGTGTCTATCTACTCCTCGACATTTTCCCCCTCATCCCCTAACCCCAACTCCGGACCGTGGGGAGAAGGGGAACTGGACTCTCTTGCTCCCCTCTTGCTCCCCTCTCCCAAGCTTGGGAGAGGGGCTGGGGGAGAGGGGTTGAGCTTAAGTTGACGCGGGCGCACGTCGGTGCGCCCCTACAATTACTAATTAAGGTGTGCCACGCCAGTAGTCTGTTATGCCAATCACAGCCAGAGTTTTACGACTTCAGGAATAAGGAGGCGATGATCGCACAACGATGACAACACCCCTAGATCAAACCATTACCTTAGCCGAATTCCTCAACCTGCCAGAGACAAAACCTGCCAGTGAATTTATTAATGGTCGCATCTACCAAAAACCAATGCCTCAAGGCAAACACTCTCGCCTACAGTTTCAACTTTGCAATAAGATAAACCACGTCGCTGAAGAGTCGCAAATTGCCCTCGCTTTTCCTGAACTGCGTTGCACCTTTGGCGGGCGTTCAATTGTTCCTGATGTTACTGTATTTCAATGGCAACGAATACCCATTGATGCTAACGGTGAAATCGAAAATGTATTCGCGCTTTCTCCTGATTGGACAATTGACATTCTATCTCCTGATCAGAATGCCACAAAGGTGATCAGAAATATCCTCCATTGCCTAAGACACGGTACTCAGTTAGGATGGTTTATTGACCCGGATGAGCGGTTAATTCTGGTATTCTTGCCGGGACAACAACCCATTGAGATGACAGGTGATGATCTCTTACAAATACCTGAGTTTTTGGATTTAAATCTAACCGTTGATCAGGTATTTGCTTGGTTAAAAGCTGGGAAATAATATCCTTATAAGCTGTTCGGCATTTAAACCTTAATATCAATAATAGGGAAATCCTTGTAGTGCGTTAAGCGAAGCCATGCCGCAGGCTTTGCATCTTGATCGCTACTAATACCCAATTTAAATGCATGACAGCTTACCAATTAAGTTAAGGTGCGTTACGCTTCGCTAACACACCCTACTGGCTACGGATTGTTTTTACAATGACGCGATACAATAAGAAATCTCTACCGGATTGATCCATGATCAGAAGTCTAGCCATTGGAGACGATATTACAACATTCCGTCAAGTCCAGGAGAAACTAGGGTTAACCTTGACGGAAGATAGCCAGTTTTTTACCGAATGGATGGCTGAATTACCTGCATTGAGTGAGTCAGAGCAAGCGCGGTTAGATCAGGTGCGTTGCAACTATCTCTACCAAATTTCCGATGGGATTATGCTGGAAGAAACAATCAAAATGGTTGTGCTGTCGCCATTGCTGGAGTTAGCAGGTTTCTATCAACCGCCTTACAAATTCAAGACAGAGGTTTCCGTTGAAATTGAAGCAGAAGGAGACAACGAAGAAATTTTACGAGGACGAATTGATGCGCTAGTGTTGCAGGGTAAACTGTGGATTGTTCTAATTGAATCCAAAAAGACGACGTTTGATTTAGAGTTAGCGATTCCGCAAACATTGGCTTACATGGCAGCGCATCCAGCGCCAGAACAACCGCTCTATGGTATGGTAGCCAATGGTAGCAGCTTTTTGTTCATCAAAACATTAGGCAAACAGTATGGAATTTCGGATTTGTTTGCCACGCGATCGCAATATCGCAACAATCTCTATGAAGTGTTGAGAATCTTGAAGCATTTGGGACGTTTAATTTAAGAGGTATTGACAAATTGAATAAAATGTGAATTAGCCAGTCAATTAAGGGTGGGGGAGGGCGGGTTTTGTTCCACAGTTATTGGTTACATGCCAAAGGCTAGTTCCTAAACCCGCCCCTACAGGTTGGGTGGATGAGGGCGCGATCGCATGTCTTGTTCTTTTATCCCAAATCCGGGTTAGCTACCCCGTTGTAACCTAGTCCGCGCAGGCGGACTTTGTTTGTGTAGCAGCGATTTCAATCGCCATGGCAAACTATTATCGTTTCTTTTTTACCCAGATGTGACTAAACCCGCCCTGACCGAATGGTACAGTTCAAGTAGGTTGGGTTGAGTAAAGGGCGACCCGAGCCAATTAAATGGACACCGTTGTTGATTTTTGCAAGCGGGTCGCCCCTACAGGGAAACCAAAGGTAACATTAAAGCCCACAGGGACTATCGCTACCGTTATTCTCCATGGGCGCTACCGTATGACTCAAACGCATAAAGAAGGATTGAGGTGTGTCTTCCACATCAGACACCACACCATGTAAACGCCGCACCAATGCCATAATCTTATTCCCATATTCCGGATCAGCACTCCAGCGCCGACTTAAGTCGTACACCGAAGGCGCACTCCCGCGTAAGACGAACTGGAACCGAGGACTGACGATGGGCGGATGTTCAATCGGTGCCGTTGTTCCATAGGCTTTGAGATGCTGAATGTGCGCTTTCACACCCGTGCGGATATCCGGGAAAAATGCACCCGCCGGATCACTATTGGCTGTCCCTAAACCGCCAAAATTATTTTGTTCAGGTTGTAATAAACCGCCAAAGCGTAAGAAATCCGTCGTCAGACACATCTGACAAAAGGCAATGTCGTGATTGACATCTTCTTTTTCCGCTTCTTCAATGTAAATGGTATGGATGTCGGGGAACTGGTCGAGTGCTTTGTCATTATTACTGGTGAGAAAGGCTTTCAAATCCGCTTCTGTGGCATTGCCAAACCAGATAATCTTGTCAGACTCATCCAAATCAGTTTGAGTGGCTGTATTTAGTAATACCGTTCTGGTATCACTATCCCAGCCGACAGAGATATTAAAAGGTTGCAGATCAACCGCTTTCACATACACGACATTGCCATAACTGATTTGGCGAATATCCGATTCCACAGTCAGATCAACACCTAAATTCTCTACCAGATCCGCCGGAATATAGGAATTCCCATTGACGAGAAGCCCTTTTTCGTCATGGTCGTAGTTTTGAATTTGGATATTAATCAGTCGGAAATGGGGTGAAGTTTGATCCGATTTTGCCGTTTGACCACTCCATTGCAGCAAGCCATCAGCTAAACCTTGGGCAAAGCGATCGCGGTTTTCTTGAAGTAAGGTTAAGTCTTCGGGATTGTCGAGGAAACAGAGATTGAAGATAATAGATGATGCCGCGACTTCACGACAAAACGGAAGCTGATTTTTGGCACTCAAGGTGTCCGGTTTAACCCCGCGTGAAAGGGATTTTCCGGGTAAACGCAGTTCGGGGACTTTCTCCAAGAATGCCTCTAAGACCAACTTAGCATCGTCTTTGCGGTCTTCGTTTCCATCAATATAATAGGCTTCAGTACCCCGCACCGAACCATTAAAGGCATTACCACCCAGTTCTATCGCCACATCCCCAGGCAGGACGCGATCATTGATCCATTTGATTGTACCGCCCAGATCCAGGTCATCGGGTACGGTAAGGAAATTAACCCCTCGTGACTGGAGTTCCTGCACCAAGGCGTTACGAGTAAGAATCATTTCCTCGGCTTCCGTCGTCCCTAAAGCAACAACGCCGGGATCTTTAAGGTCATGACCCGCAGAAATAAAGATGCGCCCGACAGCCGTTGCTGGTGGAGGCGTGGGTTTAGTGGGTTCGGGTTCGGGTTCAGTAGGTTCAGTAGGTTCAGTGGGTTTAGTGGGTTCGGGCGGTGAGATAACCACAGGTGCACCGAAAAATCCCAGTTGCACCAGAGTGGCGGGTCCCACCACACCATCGGTAATTAGGTTTCTTGCCTTTTGAAACAGCTTTACTGCTGCTTGAGTTCCTGGTCCAAACACGCCATCTACCCCAACATCAATTTTGGCATCTGCTAACGCTTGCTGGATTTTGCGGACATCTATACCATGCATGTATGGACTTGTCAACTTAATGATTTCAAAGCCCTGCCAGACTTCCCCAAAACCGCCGATAATACTCCGATTCAGTCGCCGTTCGGTAGCGGGTCCATAGCCCCCATCTTCGGCAATTCGATCCTGGGGATTGTATCGATTCCAAACCCGTTGGAACGCCTGTACCGCTAGGCTACGAATATCACGTCCGCCGCGAATATAGTCGAAGTGAGGATAATCCCTCGGACCCAACCATCGCCAGCCATGTCGTTCTAGAAAGGAACGCCAGCCATCGGTATCTTGGATATCCAGCGCTAAACCACTTTGGTGATTACTACGAGGCGGACGGGCGGCGAGTTGAATCCCACAGCGACGACCTCCTCGATAGTGATTGTAGAGGATAAGCTGTTGGGCAATGGTACGATATCCGGAGTTGATGACTAGAGGAATTCCGCGATCGCGAATTGCCCGCCCCAGGGCGGCTTTAGCAGCAGGCTGGAGGAAGGGCCACACGGCTTGTCCCAGACGCACATTCAAGTCTTCAAAACTGACCAGGGTGTCAGGTGTGAGGAAGTTCATCTCATCAATCACCTGCTGATCCAGTCCCCGCACAACATGAGTGGAACAGGAACGCACATTAAACAGAACTTCGGTAGAACCCGGCGGAGACACTGGGGGTAGCAAGACGGTTTCGCCGTCCCAAATCTGAATATGGTCGGCAAAGGCGTACCATGTATTCTTGTTGTTAAATCGGTCTGTGGCAAAAGCAACCCGGATATGGTGAGGTTCTCCGTCCTTAGGGTCCCAACTGTGCAGTGCTAACTCTGTCCCTTGCGTCAGACCATAAAGGTCGTCTGGGTTAGAGATTTGACTACTATCGACAGGTTGCTGTTTGAGGAGGGTATCTTCAAATATTTTAAGCGTTAAAGCCATTGGCTGTTGATAAAATAATTTGGATCAATTGTCGTAATTTTACTATAGTGCGTTGTGGAATTTCTTGTTTAAGAGAGGTTAGAGTAGATCGAATTAAAGTTAAGGATTCAACTCTTAAGATTTGATTAAGAAATAGCCCCGAAACCTGCGATCGCGCTATACCGAATCCAGGTTTTCTAAGGAGTCAGACCCAATTAAACTTGACGGTTTGAGATGGGGGAACACCTCGACTTACCTCGACTTCGCTCGGTAACACGCTCGGTGTGTCACAGGAAACAGTAAGGACTTAACACTTGTTAACATTTCTGAGTACAGCGGAAAGAATTTATGTCCAGGTAATGATGTCCCGTCGCCAAAATCTCAAAGGGTTACTTATGATTCACGGACCATCTCCCCATAGCAAATATCCGTTAACTGACCAAACTCGGTTAGTTTTCTTAAATAATATTATTAAGAATCCTAACATTATCGTTGGTGACTACACCTATTACGATGATTTCGAGAATCCCGAAAATTTTGAACAGAATGTTTTATATCACTTTGATTTTGTCGGTGATAAGCTACGAATTGGAAAATTTTGCGCGATTGCCTCAGATGTCAAGTTTATTATGAATGGGGGAAATCATCGCACCGATTGGTTTACCAATTATCCTTTTCCAATTTTTGGTTCCGGCTGGGAAGTTGCTATGCCTGATAGCTGGCCCCACAAAGGGGATACAGTGATTGGGAATGATGTCTGGATCGGGTATGCCGCAACAATTATGCCCGGTGTTCATGTAGGGGATGGGGCAATTATCGCCACAGCATCAGTTGTAACTCGCCCTGTCGAACCTTATACGATTGTGGGGGGAAATCCGGCACAAGAAATCCGTAAGCGTTTTGACGATAACGTTATCGATGAACTGTTAGAGATTCAATGGTGGAACTGGGATATTGAGAAGATTACCCGTAATCTGAATGCCATTTGTGGTGACAATATACAGGCTTTACGGGAAGCTGTATGACTGGGTTTTGGTCGAGTGCGATCGCATGTAATATTCTCCTCCTAAGGAATAACAGATTTATTTTGGAATTTCAGGGGTGTTTATTTATTCTCTACAATTGAATCAGGGCGGGTTTTGTTGTTCAGTTATGGGTGACAAGCTAGCTTGAATCCCTAATCCCACCCCTACAATTTACTTGATCAACCCTCTAGTAGGGACACGATATATTATGCCCCTACAGGTAGCCCCTAAACCGTCAAGAAAACGTTACTCATAATCCAGTTGCGGATTAACTTTAAACGTTCCCACAGACGCCTGCAACTCTCGCGCCACTTCCACCGTTTTTCGCAGCGAATTTGACACTTTCGTCGAAGAATCCGAGGTTTGGGCTGAAACCATAGCAATCTCATACATCAAACTACTCACCGCTTGAGCCGTTTGAGTCTGAGACACTGTAGCCGTAGAAATTAACTGCACTAATTGGTCAATCTGATAGGATACCTCTAACATTTGACCTAAACTATTCTTGGCATCATCTACTAACTGTGTCCCTTCTACCACCTGCTTGGTACTTTGTTCCATCGCCTCAACTACCATCGCGGTTTCCCGTTGAATACTCTCAACAATTTCCTCAATTTCTTGAGTCGCCGCCGCCGATTTTGCCGCCAATTCTCCTACTTCTTCAGCAACAACAGCAAAGCCTTGACCCTCTTCACCAGCCCGTGCTGCCTCAATCCCGGCGTTAATGGCAAGTAAGTTGGTTTGTAGGGCGATTTTCTCAATGATAGATACCACCTTAGCAATCTGTTGCGACGACTCACCCAAACGCTTCACTTTTTTCGCCGTCTCCCCAATCGTACTCCGCAGATTTAAGATATTCTCTACCGTTAAATCCATCGCCGCTTGACCCATTTGGGCGGTATTGGATGCCGTACCCGCAACCACCGCCGCTTGGCGAGCGTTCTCCGCCACTTCTTCAATCGACTGGGTCATTTGTTCGACAGAATTTAAAATCTGAGTCGTTTCTTCTGCTTGTTTTAGTGCCGCTTCTGCCAATTGCTGAATTGCTTGTTCGTCTTCACCAACCGCCATATTCACTTGAATTGCTGACTCTTGTACCCGCGTTACAATCTGCCGCAAGTTCTCCACAATTGAGTTGAAAAAGTCAGCAACGGTGCCAATTTCACCAATGTTGACCTCTGCCCGTACTGTTAAGTCCCCTCTGGCTGCGCCTTCCACATCATTGAGCAGTTCAACTAATTGCATTTGAATCGCTTCTTTCTGTTGACGTTGCTCCTCTGCCAGTTGTTCGGCTTTTTGACGAGATTGCTCAATTTGGGCTAGGAAATCTAAACGGTCTAAGGCTGAACCGAGTTGAATTGCCACCTGTTTAAAGAAGGTCATTTCTGACTCTTGCCACACCCGGGTACTGGAACATTGATGGGTAACTAACAAGCCGTGAAGATCACCATACGCCAAAATCGGTGCGACTAAATTGGCTTTGACGTTAAAGGGTTCCAGTTGACCCAAATAACACTTGCTTAAGCCCGCCTTTTGAATATCTTCAATCGCCTTGACCCGCCCCTGCTTATATTTCTCCACATATTGCTCCGCAAAACAGGGGTCAGCAATATTCGCGCCCAAGGCTTTAGGAAACCCTTCCGCCACCGATTCAGCTAAGATCGTTCCTTTCCAGTTTTTATCAAATAGATAAACGATCGCGCGATCGGTTTTCATGGTTTTGCGAATTCCTGTAATCGCGGCATTATAAATTTCTTCCACGGTCACGGATTCCCGAATACTGGATGTAATTTCATTCAGTTGTTGCGCCCGTTCGGTTTCCGCTTCTTTCTCCACCAAGAAGTTCACCCGGTCTAAGGACAAACCAACTTGAATCGCTAATTTCTTGAGAAACTCAATTTCCGACGGTTGCCAATTATGGGGTGCATTACAGTGATGGGCAATCAGTAACCCAAATAACTGCTCATCCTTGAGAATGGGGGTGACCAAATTGGCTTTAATTTGTAACCGTTCCATTAACTGGAGGTGATCCGGATGAAATCCCGCTTCAAAAACATTATTGGTGGGTACGACTCGTCCTTGTTTGTAAGCTTCGATGAGAGCATCCCCAATACAAGCGTCTTCAATTTTATCCCCCAAGGCACGAGTCCAAGCGGGAACGACGGCTTCATTGGAGATGTATCCCCGCCAGTCGGGTTGGAACCGATAAATTACTACCCGATCAACGCCCAGAATTTGCAGAGCCCCTTGAACAGCCGCCTGGAAGACTTCCTCTAAATCTTGTTCAGTCCGAGCGCGGGAAATGGCGATATTGGCAAATAATTCTGCCTGTTGTGTTTCTGCCGATTGCTGATATAGTAATCCCTTAACACTGGTGACAAGATTATTAAACGCTTGGGACAAGAGGCGAGTTTCCGTCGGACCGGATGGTTCAGCGTGAACATTGAGATCCCCTGCAATCATTTGTTCCGCCGTGCCAACCAATTGTTTTAAGGGCATTGCCAAACGACGGGCTAAAAATAACAGGATTGCTGCGATCGCACCGCCTAAGAGCAGAAACGCTAAGGAAAAGGTCAGCGCGGCTTGAGATCCAGTGCTGCGGAGGTCACTCAGTTCCATAGAAACCGCAATCACCCAGTTGGTTTTGGGAACGGTGACCAGAAGATAACGGCGACCCGCGTATTCAAAGTTAGCCCTGTTGAGGGAATCGCCAACCTGAGAGGGAGCTGACTCTATGGTTAAATTCTTGAGTGGCACATTACTCGCTACTGATTCCGCCTGAGGATTCTGAGACTGTAGGCTATCGAGCAATATTTTGGCACCTTGCGCGATCGCATCACCGCCCACAACTGTCGGTTGACCTTCTCCGTCCTGAATCCCGACGTTATGAATGACAGTGACATTACCCTCTTCGGTCAGGGCTAAAAGTTGGACGATTTGAGAATCAACTAAGTGTAAATCTGAGAGCAAATTATTCAGCACTGTACCGAATGCTGTAGCGGGTAAGACCCCTTTGACCACACCCAGAAATTCACCTGAGTTCGGATCAGTAATTGCTTGGCTCAGTTCAATTCCAAAGGTATTTGCCGATTGATCAAACGTCGGTTCGATTAACCGACCCTCACCTGTTTTCGTTGCTTGCCACCATTGTTCATCCCGTTGTACAAAGTCCGAGGTCGGGCGACTATAGGCGACGTTAAACCCGTGTTTGTCGGTAAAAAATAATTCCGCAAATTCGCTAACTTCTGCTGTTCTTTGCAGATAACTATTCAGAGCTGAATTGGGTTGAACAATTTTATTGGTAGCGAAGGTTTGTTCAAGCTGCTCAATCGGAATGGTCGGCAGCCCTTCAGTTTGAGCCACTGTTGCCGTATTCTTAGCCGCATTAATGACTAACGGATTATGCGCCACAATTGCGGGAATTTTTTCGGCTTCGGCTAACAACTCAGTGACCAGATCACTGGTTAATAATGCTTCATTTTGTAATAACTGCTCAGTTTGTTCTTGGCTGCGTCCCGAAATAATTCCAGATGTCACCAATCCCGCTAATCCCAAGGGAACCAGTACAGCAGGTAAAATGGTTTGCAATAACTGAATCCGCAGGGGAGTACTGTTCTGGGATAATAAACGATTGTATCTCGGAAGAGTACGCCCCAGGAAAGAAGGCTGTTTCTTCGGCTCTGGAGGCGTCATTCCTGGGGGGGGAACGGATTCGAGAGGGAGTTGGCTGTTAGGATAATTCGTTGCATTATTTTGATACCCTCTATTCAAAGTGTCTTCATGGGATTGAGAATTATAAGTGTTAAGTGGATCAAATTTAGTAGCCATGAAATGATGTCCTTGAAATGAGAGTCTTGGTTAATTCTTGATTGTCATACTCGCTTTTTGATAAGCAAGCTACGTTAAAGAATTCTGGCATCGGCGCGGGACGGTTTGAGTAACATCAGGTCAAAAAACAATAGAGTGAAAAATTTACCCTACTCAACAGAACTCAAAAGGGTTTATAACTCAACTGAAATTGGTAGAAGATGCAGGTAAAAGTATGCGAATTGGTCTTTCTGGAAGTGGGTGGACACAACTCAAGTTAACGGTTGAGATTAGAGAACTCGATCTAAATCTAAAATTTACAATCCAAAACGGTATCAGAGGAATTCTGGTGTTATAAAACACGACAGACACTTATCCTCCCAAGGCGTCTAAAAAGACAGCTATACTTGTTGCTGAATCCTAATTCACCAATGACATAAGACGATATTGGATTAAAGCACTCGTCTGCACGCCACACTAGCCGCCTTGACACCCCCACCCGAGGCAATTAAAGCGCCGATGGGACCGCCAACCGCTTCCCCGGCGATCGCCATTTCAATCGCCACCGCCAACGTACAAACATCTAAATCCGCTTCTGATGCAGGTTGCGCTTCTGGATGGTTATCTTTCCAGGCTTGGGCTAAAGGAACGGCAAGTTCTGCTAATTGATTTTCGAGGTCAAATTGCTGTACTTCTTCAGAAGATACAGGTTCAGAGGTTGAGGGATTGAGATTACGTAATTGGTTGTCGGATTTGAATGAACTCATAGTGCTAGTACCTAAAAAAACACCACACTCAGGAATAGTGGGATTGAAGCGAAAACGATAGATTTACCCTGGTGGTGTCCAACCTTGAGGAGAACAGAAGCAAAAGAGGCGAGCGATCGCAGACCCTAGGCTTTCATTCCCAGATACGGTTGAATCTGTAAGACAGTCGTATAACTTGTAATACACTTTCCTTATCATAGGTCAACTACACGAGCATCAGCAACTAAGTCTTAGAGGTTTCATCGAGTCTTCATAAACTAGGGGATAAGGCCGCAGGGGTGTGACAGTGGAGGGAAGTGAACTCACGCGCCATGCCTGGCAGGGGCGAAGAGTCATCCTCCTAATGTCCCGTGTCACTCAAACAGCACCGTCACCTCACTGGATTGGGTAAAGTAATTCCAAATCGCGATCGCTAAATCATTCTCATATTCCAGCTTTTCGATACCCTGACAATTCCGGCAATCCCCTATACATGATGACGCTTGACCATCTAATGCCCCCTCTGGAATTGCTAAACAAATGTTTACAACAGGTATCTCTTGTCCCTCACCCAATCCGTTGTAGGTGCTGAACGTCACTGCTGCAACATAGTCCATATTGATGATCAAATCGGCGAGTCGGATGAATGCCAAGATAAACTCCTCGCACAGATAATTCAATAACTGTTTTGTCAAAAAAACCCTACATAAAAAGGTTAAGTCATACACCCAATTGGCGTAGTCACGATTGAACTGTTCAATTTGGTGTCGTAGATGCGCTGACTAGCAACGGAATAGATCAGAGAGTTTCCCCTAGCTTGAGTTTTTCTCAAAGGTCGGGTTTCTTTTCTATGCCATTGCGATGACCCTGAAACCTTACTTAACCGTAAGATAGCGTAAAACACGTAATACACCAATAGCATCATAGTCAATCTGCACGCTGATCAGCAAGAGTTAGGGATTAGGGACTGGCAATTGAGGATTGGCGATTGGAAAAATTCTCCATCACCTCCCTCATCTTGGGTCTTCCGTACTTAGTGTGCTAAACTGTTAACATATTATACCTAAAATACAGGCTAGTAATGGTGAAAAGAGAAATGACAAAGCTCCTCAACTTACCAGGAGTCATAGTCGAAAAAATTCAAGAGACAGAAGGAGCATTGATTTTATCGGTTAAAGTACAAAAGAAAACAGCTAAATGCCCCCGCTGGGGTCATACTAGCCATCGCCTTCATCAAAATAAAAGGCATTTGGTGAGGGATTTACCTATATGCAACCGAGAAGTAATGCTTTATTTAAATCGTCGAAGATTTAAGTGTGATCATTGTAAAAAACCTTGAGCGTGAAAGTTTAGATTTTGTCGGATATAAAAAGGAATTCACTCATAGATATGCTCATGCTATAACCAAACAAGTTATTCATAGTGATGTTATTAATGTAGCTAAAAACAATAAATTAACAGAAGAAGAGGTCGTCTGCCTCCCCTCCCTTTACACTGACTGGTATTCTATTTTTCCGCAAGTCCCTTAGTACAGGGAAGATAGGGGAGATGGGAAAGATAGGGAAGAGTAGGGGCGGGTTTAGGGACTAATATTGGTTGTTATCCCTAGCTGGGCTGCAAAACCCGCCCTGTGTGTAGGGGCGGATTTTACCATTAATGTTTGGTTTTCGCCCTAATGTCACTAAACCCGCCTCAACGGAGTGCAAAAATTCTTCGACCAATGACCAATGACCAATGACTATCGAACAAAATGCGGCATCACTTCAGCCGCTGTAAATAAACCGTAAAGACCTCGTTGATGTAATGATATACCTGCTTTGAGATAGCCAAAAGCTGGACCACAGACATTAGCCGCCATACTGGTTTCGTCGCCGAGGGTAAAGGTGTGGGTGGAGATTTTGCCCTCAAAGGTGCGTCCGGTTACCTGGACATTCGTACTCAAGGGTTTTTTGGGATTACGGGTATCAACAACGCCGCCTACGGTGACGCGATCGCGAGAGCATATCCCAGCTAATTCCAACATGATATCATCGGCATGTTCCATATTCTCTAAGGTGAGGATGCCATTGGTTTGATCCAAGAGCGCTTCCACATCCGCATCACTCATCTGACGTGCCTGTTCCACATCGTAGCCGGGAAGATGGGCAATATCTTCTCGAATCGTGGCGCGATAGGCTTCCCAATTGGCAATACCGACACCAAAGGTAATTTTAACGCTGTGTATTTCAGCATAGCTTTGAGCCGCGATCGCAGCCGCCGCCGTTAACAGTCCTGGTGTAGCACCACATCCCGCCATGTAGGTAATTCCCGCTTCTTGGAGTTCATCTTTCATGGCGAGTAACTGTTCTACAGCACTGGTGCGCTTAAGGGCATCTACCAGTACTCCACGCCACCCCGATTGGATAAACTGGCGGGCGACTGATGCCATAAACGTATTCGGCAAATTGGGTAGGGCAAGGAAATAGCCATCCACTGCCGCATTTTCGATTAAATCAGCAATCGTGTTATTGCTGAGAGTGCCTGCGGGTTCGAGATACCCCAGTGACCCTTGATTATGATACGTTGCGATCGCGCGATCGGGATCTAGCCCAGTTGCATTATAAGCCCAGCCCTGCTTATCAGCCGCCGCTACCCAAATCATCTCCCGTTTACCAGCCAGCACTCTAGCCGCCGCTTGTCCTAATCCGCCAAAGCCTAAAATACCGACTCGAATGGGTTTGTTTAATGTAGAATCCATCAAATTTGCCTTATGGGTCTCACTCATAGCGATACACCTTGAATCACACAAACCTTCATTATCTCTCACCACTTCCCCCGCTCCCTCTGCTTCCCCCGCTCCCTCTGCTCCCTCTGCTCCCTCTGCTCCCTCTGCTCCCTCTGCTCCCTCTGCTCCCTCTGCTTCCCCAGCTTCCTCTGCTTCCCCAGTTCCCCCATCTTCCCTGTGCCTCATCTCTATGTATCTTTTTGTTAAGAACACAATTTGGACGATTCTGCCGCTTGACTGGGAGGGCAAGATACGCGAAACTTAACAAAAGATTAGTGTATGATACTAATCAAGTATTAATTTCTGTTAAGGTTCAATTCGCTAGGATGCGAATAATAACGAGAGATTGCTCAACTAGCGAGATAGCTGGTTATGCAGGCTCAGAGGCTGTCGCTTAATTGGTGCTACAGCCCAGAACTGGAGGACTGACCCAACCGTTAACAAACTGATGGAAACCTTAGAATTTGTCATTTATCCAGATGGTCGAGTGCAAGAGAAAGTCACGGGTATCGTTGGCGCCTCTTGTGCTGAGGTGACTGCTGCCATTGAAGCTCAGTTAGGGCAAGTCGTCTCAATGGAGCAAACATCTGAATACTTTGCCCAACCGACTCAGCAGTCGGCAACAGCAACGGCGCAAGCGACCTACAGCGCTTGGTAAGTTTTTTTGTTCAATTAGCTTTCTTTAACCAAAATGTCACATTTCAGCAACATAAAAACTCAAATCCGCAACCTGACCTCTTTACAATCGGCGTTAACAGACCTTGGCGTCGATTGGAAAGCCGGTCCGAGTCAAGTGCGTGGGTATCGTGGTCAAACCCGAACTGCCGAAGTGGTTATCGAACAAGAAAACAACTACGATGTGGGTTTTGCCTGGAATGGCAAAGAATACGAGCTAGTTGCTGACCTCCAATACTGGCAACAGCCTTTATCTGTCGAGGGTTTCCTCAACCGAATCACCCAACGGTATGCATTTCATACGGTAATGAACGAAACTGCCAAGCAAGGGTTTCAAGTTGCCCAACAAGAAAATAATCAAGACGGTTCTATCCGTTTAGTTGTCCAACGCTGGAGTGCGTAATGTCTGATTTCTCCCCGACACCAGAGCGTTCAGGGTTAGAACCCGAACTCGGCGGCGTCTTCCGAGATGCACCAGAGCGTTCCGGTTTAGAACCCGAACTTGGTGGTGAGCTGCGGCAGAAAGGTGTTTATGTCGATGAAATTACCTGTATTGGCTGTAAGCATTGTGCCCATACAGCTCACAATACATTTTACATCGAGCCAGATCATGGACGAGCGCGTGCCTTTCGCCAAGATGGTGACCCAGAAGACTTAATCCAAGAAGCAATTGACACCTGTCCAGTCAATTGCATCCACTGGGTAGACTACACCGAACTCAAGCAGCTAGAAGACGAGCGACAGTTTCAGGTTATTCCCGTGGCTGGATTTCCGATTGAGTCGGCTGTCGTGGCGACCAAAATGCGGCGCAAGAAAGCCCTTAAACAGTATAAGTCAAAAACACGCCCAAAACAATAGACTTTTCGTTACAGTCTCTGGTACAACAAACCTCGATGGTTCATTGCCGTTGAGGTTTTTTTGTCATTGGTTATTTGTTCATTGTTGATTGTTCATGGTTTATTGTTGATTGGTCATGGTTCCACCTTTGAAAATTCTTCTGTCCCCCATCTCCCAGACGTTCCACCGGAACGTCTCTACAACCACATCTCCCCTGCACCTCTGCATTATTGAAGGGGATGATTTTCGTTGAGCAGTTTTTCGATTCTCGCTTCATCTACTCTGGAGATAATCCGTTTCGATTCGTGAATATCGCGGGTGGTTTTGGAAAGACTAATGGTTGAGCCAACGGAGAAGACTAACCCCATTCCCATAAAGCCTTTTGTCCAGCTATCGACAGGTAGATATAAAATCCCGATACTCATAGCTGAGACAGAAATAATAAAAGAAGCCCAGGCTTGAAATACCCAAGCATTACTGTGGATTTGGTTGTTAAACGGTGATTCCATAGTCCCTTTCTTCATCAAAGGTTAGTTAATTCAATTTACTCAAGGATAGGAATTACTTTTCTGATAACTTATGGGCAACGGGACAGTTTTTGGAGTTGCACAGGAATTGTATGACCCAAATACTCGGAAAATCGTATCGACGATTCGTCTATTGTTGTGCCAGTTGAGAAATTGTTTAATTGTTCGCCATTTGTCCCCGGTAGGGGCGACCCGTCGCATTCAATTAACACCACCCAACCTTTAATTTTATCGGGTCGCCCTCCGTCAGGTATGGGGAATAATCGGACATCGCATCCATAAAAACAATGGTAGGGGCAATAGCCGGATTCAATTAACACCACCTAACCCTTATTTTATCGGGTCGCCCGGTATAAAATATAGGGAAAAATCAGGAATCAGATACATTGAAACCCTGGTAGGGGCGACCCGCCGCATTCAATTAACACCACCCAACCTTTAATGGTATCGGGTCGCCCTCCGTCAGTTATCGATGTGACACCGAATTGAGAAAAGGGCGAGTCGATATAGGTTAATTCTCACACCCAACATTAATGCAGCGACTTGCCCCTACAGCCCCTACATCCCCTACAGCCCCTACATCCCCTACATACCCTACCCTCTACCCCCGACAACCGCGAAAATTCCGCCAATCCTGACAATGGATTCCATAGAAAATAAATATTGTGTGTTCTAATCCCAGCCAACCCCCAAGGATTTATTATATTTTCTATATAAATAAGAAAATCCTTTAAAATGACCACACTCAATTTTGCAGATGACAAAAAATTCTCCACCGGGGATGGTTCAAATGCTGTTGGTATCGGAGACTATAACGGCGATGGACATCTGGATTTAGCTGTTGTTAACCGTCCGTCTTGCCAACAATGTTTCTATTCTCTTAGGCGATGGTACAGGAAACTTTGGCGTCGCCCCTTCATTGAACGTAGGAACTCAACCTTTCGATGTCGCTGTAGCGGATTTGAACGCCGATGGTAACCTAGATTTAGCGGTGTCTAACATCGACTCGCACAACGTCTCGGTGCTTTTGGGAAATGGGGCTGGAGGGTTTAGTGCGGCGACGAACTTACGCCTCAACACCACCAACTTTCCCCCTGTCGCGAATAACGATACCTTCACCACTGATGAAGATACCCCTATTTCCCTCAATCTATTGGCAAATGACAGTGATTTAGACACCAATGACACTCTGACAATTAGCGCTGTCGATACTACCAATACTCAAGGCATCGTCCAAATTAATTCAGATGGCACCGTTACCTACACTCCCGCCACCGCATTTCAATCCCTCGGTGTGGGTGAAAGTGCCACTGACCAATTTACCTATACCCTGGATGATGGCAATAATCATACCGCTACCGCAATAGTTTCTGTAACGGTTAACGGCATCAATGATATCCCCATCGCCAACAACGATACCACCACCACCGATGAAGATACAGCCACGACTATTGCCGTTCTCGATAACGACAGCGATATCGAAAACGATACCGTAATAGTTTCTGGCGTCGATACCACCAATACTCAAGGAAATGTCACCGTCAACGCTGATGGCACCATCACCTACAATCCGAATACAGCTTTTCAAGACTTAGGTGCAGGGGAAACCAGCACAGATACCTTCAACTACACGATTACTGATGGCAACCAGGGAACCAATACCGCCACTGTCACCGTAACCATTACTGGGGTGAATGATGCGCCTGTCGCCCAAAATGATAGCGTTACCACTCCGGCTGATACGGCGATTGGCTTCTTTGCCCCGTTTGCACTTTCAAAAGCTGCTGGCAAGTCGTCAGATTCCTGTGCATTATGATGTGCCGGAATTGGACGCTGAGGTGGAAATGATGCGGGAGATGGGTTATCTTTGACTATTGTTAGTAATACCTCACCGATTACCAATAAAAGCGCGATCGCGCTTTTATTGGGGCTAAAGCCCCTACTACGAATCTAATTCTATAATACATCTGCAAACGCGGGACGTAATTTCTGATAACACCACAGTCCTATCCAAAACACAACCCCAGAAACGCCAAACGCGACTACCCATTCCAACCCATGTTCTACTGAACCCACTAATACCAAATCCCGATAAACCTGAGCAATCACCGCCAGAGGATTCAACCAAAACACCCAATCCCGTAAACGTTCGGGAATCACCGAAGCGGGATAGACAATCGGCGTCATATAAAACCAAAGATTTAAAATCACCCCTAATGTTTGGGGAATATCTCGCAAAAATACGGTTAATCCGGCTGCTAAATATCCTAATCCGGCGGTTAACAACAACTGGGTTAACCACACTAAAGGCAATAACGCTAATGTGGCATGTAATGTTCCTGAAGATATGGCAACTAACACAATCAACGCGGCTAACCCTAAGGCACTTTCAATAAATGTCGATAATACGGGAACCAGTGGTAATAGTGCCAAGGGAAACACCACCTTTTTTACCAAATTGGGTTGTCCGACGACTGAACCCGCCGATTGGGTTAACCCCCCAGTAAAGGCAATCCACGGCAATAACCCGGCAAACAACCATAAGCCAAAGGCAATATTGTTATCCGCAGGTAATCCCTTCAGACTTAGCTTCACCTTCAGAACAATGGAAAACACGTAGGTATAAATCAGCAACTGAGACAGTTGATTGAGGAGGGGCCACAAGTTCCCCAATACCGAACCCTTATACCGTGCCTCCAAATCCCGGCGCACTAATGTCCGCAGTAGGTCAAATTTGACCCACCACTTTTCGTTTAGGGGCAACCAGCGTCTAATTTTACCAACTTTCCGAATTACGCCGAGCATTGATTTGTCATTTGTCATTTGTCAAGTCGGGGCGGGTGTAGGGTGCGTTAGCGTAAGCGTAACGCACCATTTCAAAAGATAGTAGTGAAACCCGCCCCTACACAATCTTCCCCATCTGACACACCGAGCGTGTTACTGAGCGAAGCCGAAGTAAGTCGAGGTGTCCCCCGTCTGAAGAAAGGCGAAAATTTGCTACATTCCTGGCAACAGTGGGGGTAAAATACACATCTGGTGTTTCAGGAGAAGCCGTAAGCCTTGCAGCAATTATTACAGATTTCTCGACTCATCGATGCCTTCAACGAATGGGTTGGTCGCCTAACCTACTGGCTAGTATTACTGATGATCGCGATCGGGACATGGAATGTTGCCGGACGCTATATTGGCTATTTTGTCGGTCAAAACCTCAGTTCCAATGCCTTTATCGAAGGTCAATGGTATTTATTTGACCTGGTATTCCTCTTGGGTGCAGCCTACGCCCTGCGCCATGATGAACATGTGCGGGTGGATGTGTTCCATAAAAGCTGGGCGCCGAAATGGAGGTCCTTGGCTGATTTAATCGGGACGCTGTTATTCTTGATTCCCTTTTGTTTAATGGTGATTTATTTCTCCTGGGGAACCATTCTCAATTCCTGGGCAATTCGGGAAATGTCTCCTGATCCGGGGGGATTACCCCGCTATCCGATTAAATCTATGATTATTGTCAGCTTTGTCCTCCTGATTCTGCAAGGGATTTCCCAAGCGATTAAAAACTGGGCAATTTTCACGGGCTATCTTACACCCCAGGAGGAACATCATGATGCTGGAGTATGACTGGTTAGGTCCTCTGATGTTTGTCGGGGCGTTGGTATTTCTGTCGCTAGGCTATCCTGTGGCATTCTCTCTGGGAGGGGTTGCGATCGCGTTTGCGATTATTGGTGTGAGTTTGGGTGTCTTTGACCCGATCTTCCTGACTGCCATGCCCCAGCGCATTTTTGGCATTATGGGAAATTATACCCTATTAGCAATCCCTTATTTTATCTTCTTGGGTTCCATGCTGGAAAAATCTGGCATCGCTGAACGCCTGTTAGAAACTATGGGGATTCTGTTCGGGCGATTGCGGGGGGGACTTGCCTTAGCCGTAGTATTAGTCGGGGCGCTATTAGCCGCAACTACTGGGGTTGTTGCTGCAACCGTAGTGGCGATGGGACTGATTTCCTTACCGATTATGCTGCGCTACGGTTATGATAAACGGTTGGCCACGGGGGTAATTGCTGCATCGGGGACATTAGGACAGATTATTCCTCCGAGTGTGGTTTTAGTTGTATTAGCAGATCAGTTAGGAATTTCGGTTGGGGACTTATTTATTGGTTCCCTAATTCCTGGGTTATTAATGACAGCGGCATTTGCTGTCCATGTACTGATTGTGGCATGGTTAAAACCTAGTGTTGCACCGGCTTTACCGGCTGAGGTTCGCAACATTGGCGGGAAAGCTTTAGGACGCCGAGTTCTGTTTGCCATGTTCCCACCGTTATTATTAATTCTTTTAGTCTTAGGCAGTATCTTTTTTGGCTTTGCTACACCAACAGAAGCCGGAGCGGTGGGTTGTGTGGGCGCGATGGTACTCGCTGCGGCTAATCGTAAGTTAACGTGGCTATCGTTACGCCAAGCCTGTGACGCTACGCTACGAATTACCAGCATGGTGATTTTTATATTACTGGGTTCTACGGCGTTTAGTTTAGTCTTTCGCGGTTTAGAGGGCGATCAGTTTATGTTTGATATTCTCGCCAATTTACCCGGAGGTCAAATTGGATTTCTGGCAGTGAGTATGGTAACAGTGTTTATTTTAGGCTTTTTTATTGACTTTTTTGAAATCGCCTTTATTATCGTTCCTTTATTTGCTCCTGTGGCGGAATCTCTCGATGTAAATCTTGTCTGGTATGGGGTGATTTTGGGGGCTAATTTACAAACGTCTTTTCTCACACCGCCCTTTGGCTTTGCCCTCTTTTACTTACGGGGTGTTGCTCCACCGGAGGTGAAGACAACAGAGATTTATTGGGGGGCAATTCCATTTATTTTGCTTCAGGCGCTAATTGTTGTGTTGATTATCGCGTTTCCGGAGTTAGTTAGTTTTCTTCCCTCGTTGAGTCGCTAATAAGTAGGGTCTGCTGAATCAGTCTTGTGGGGAGGTAGGGAGCAGGGGAAGCAGGGGGAGCAGGGGGAGCAGGGGAAGCAATGATGCATTTTTCCTGATAGCAGTCAAGATTCAACTGTAGCGAGCAAGATGCTCGCACTACAAGGATTTTACCATTCTTGACATTAAGGTTTAAATGCCAAATAGCTGATTAAGAGGAACACAACAACTTGATCAGGGATTGGGGTAACTCTTCAAAATGCTCTAACAAAAAGTCCAGGATTGCCAGATGGCGTAAATCTACAGGTTGAGGGGTGTAGTATCCTTTACCTCGTTTGAACCAACACTGCACTGTCCCCAGGGAACGGGAACAGATATGAGACAGTTGTTCATAGGTGACATCCCATTTGCTATAAAACTGCCTTGGCGTCATCCCTAATTGACAGTAACTATAGAGGTCAATAATGTATTTTTCCCGCTGGTTTATCGGGCGAAGATTGTGTCGCCGACGGGGATTATAGCGTCCAGTTGAGCTATGCACAGATGGGGATGCGATCGCGCCAGGAGAATGGGTGGGATAACTGTAGGAGTTGCCATTATCTTCGGTTTGTTCAACGGTATCCGGCATTTTTTCTAAATCCGCTTCAGACGCCGTATCTGTGGTTACCCAAGCAGCACTGGGAGAATCCGGGGCGAGTTGGATGATGTAACAAACCATCCACTGATTGTGATGGTGGTTGTAGTCATAAAAGCGTCCCAAAATTACGCCCCAGTCTGTTTTATTTGTTTTCCACTGAACGCGATCGCCTTCTGTGTAACGGGGGGTAGGTAATGGCAAATGGCGGTTATAAAAGTTCTCCCCCAGCTCCCCCTGCTCCCCCTGCTTCCCCAGCTCCCCCAGCTCCCCCTGCTTCCCCGGCTTCCCCTGCTCTCCTATCTCCTCCATCTCTTCACCATGACGCAGGGCGTTTAAGGCGCCAGCGATGAGTTTACCGTCGATGCTTCGAGTCAACTCCTGGATAAATAGGTTCGCGATCGCATTCACTTCTGCATCGGTTAGGTGCATTTGCGACGCATCGAAGTCAATGTCGCGGTAGTGCTTGATCCGATCGAGGAGTTGGGTAACGCCAAATTCCGCTAACGCTTGCTGGGCAGTGGTTTCAGCGGTCAGAGATTTGTCGAATTGAGGGAATAAAGGTTTCATTGGGTTCTTCTCCTTGTGTTTGGTTGGGTGCATTGGTTGCTTGTAATAATGTTATAACAAATTAGTTAAAATAAAAACCCCTTTGTCTCAAAAAAAAAGAGTAGAGACATTGCATTCAACGTCTCTACAATGGTGCTTGGATTTCAAAAACGTAGGGTGGGTTAGGCGGGTTTTAAACCGAAGCGATAACCATTCAATGAACAATCAGCCGTAACCCACCACTATTAACGGGGAGGTGTATTATTGAATCAATAGTTCAGAGAATAATCCTTAATTTTGTGGGGTTTCCGTCGTCAAGCCAACTGACTGGTGCGACACAACGACAATTGTGGATTAGATATGTCCATTTGATGGGCGCACGTCAGTGCGCCCCTACAATTTCTGGATGTAATTCAAATTCATCTTACTTAGGTGTAGCACACCACTACATTGAAAAAACGTAGGGTGGGTTAGGCAGAATTTAAACCGAAGCGATAACCATTCAATGAAGTATCCGCTGTAACCCACCAATATTAACGGGGAAGTGTATTATTTAATCAAAATATCAGGTGTAAATCCTTACTTAATTCGGTTGGGTTGACGCAGGAAACCCAACCTACTCCCATTTTTAGGCTTCTCCCATTAACTGTAGTACGGCATCAATAAACCTCTGACTAAAATATATTCCCTGCTTGAGCATCGCATCTAAAAACGGCTTAACGGCTTCAATCTCTCCTAATTGCTTCGCTTTAATCAAAATCCCCACCGAACCGGAAACGTTAAGATTAAGCGACTCTGCTACCTTTCTACCCGTTAACTCATCGATTAAAACGTGGCATTGCTGATAATCATTGTCTGGCTTTATAAGTGACTTATTCCTTGGATTTCGCTTTCTATGTTTCTCGCCACAGGAATCGCTCTAAGGGAACTAACCGCATCAGTTCTCGCCCTAAACGTTGGTACAGAGGAATCCGTTCTGAGTAGATTTTGGCATATCCTGTGGCTCCTGGATAGAGTTTACCATCACTATTATCCACAACAATTTCGACTTGGGCGATGGGTTGGGGTTGGGAGGGTTCATGCTGAATTTGAGGTAGAATTCGTTGTACGGTGGCGGTGTAAGGTCTTAGTTTAGCTTGGCGGGGACGGAAGGTAACGGGTTTATGATTTTCCACATATTCTAAGTCTTCTTCCTTGATGTCTACTGTGGCGGTGAGGTTGCTGAGTTCAGCGATTTCTAGGAGGAAGTCTTCGGTGGGTTTGAGTTCTTGATTTTGCCGCAAGTCTAAATCATTGGTGAGGATAACCCCGGCGATGGGAGACCGTAGGGTAAGATTTTGTTTATGGGTTTTTAGTTCAGATAGACGGTTTTTTAGCGTCGCGATCGCTTGTTGTTGAGTTATCATCTGGGATTGTGCCGTGGCAATCATTTCAGAGGCGTCAATGGCGGCGAGTTGGGAGGCGGTTTCGGTTTGTAAGTCACGGGCGGTATCGGTTTGGTTTTGTTTGGCGGCGGCGATTTCTTGGGTTTTGGCGACTAGATTACTTTCAATGTTGTGGAGTTCACTTTCGACTTCATCGCGGCGGTTGCGGGAAATCGCGCCTTGTTCGTAGAGTTGGTGATAGCGTTGTAATTTTTCCTGGAGTTCGGGGATGCGTTCTTGGAGGCGTTGGCGTTGGGTGTTTAAGACTTGAATTTCGGGGGTGAGTTTACCCTGGGTGAGGGCTTTGGCGCGTAGGCTTTCTCGACGGGTTTTTGTCATCATTGCTTCAGCTATCGCTTGGACTTCTACGAGTTGGGCTTCGGCGCGGATGCGTTGTTTCTGGGCGGTGTCTAAGACTTGATGGGCTTGGACGAGTTGTTGTTCGAGGGTGGCAATTTCTCGGTCTAATTCTAGACTGGATAATTGTGCCAAAATTTGTCCCGGTTGGACGGTTTCTCCGGGTTTAACGTAGATTTTTGTAATTACTCCCGCCATGGGTGTGCGAACAATGGCTCTTGCACCTTCGCGGGTTTCGAGTTCGACTGAACCCCCAACTTCAAAGGAGGTGGGGATGAGGCTGATTAGGCTTACGCTGGTGGCGATGGTGAGGAGGATGGCGATTCGCTTTAGGGGGAGGTGGGGTTTACTGGTTGGGGGGGCGAGTTGTAAGGGTTGGGAGGGGTTCATGGGGGTTAGGGGTTGGGGATTTTTTTGAAACGCAGAGGTTCGCAGAGGGAAGCGCAGAGGTTCGCAGAGGGGTTTAGATGGATTTGTTGGTTTGTGTTTGTTGTTTTTTTTGTTTTTCTGCACCTCGGCTGGTTTTTGGGGGAAGTAGTAGTAAATTGCCCAAATTGTGAGTAGGGTAATTGTCCAGAAGGGGATGTTGGTTAATGTCCAATTGGTGATTAGGGTGAAGAGGCTACCGAAGACGAAGAGAATATAGAGGAAACTGAAGGGGGCGTAAGTGGCGAGGATTAGGCGATTGTGGCGGGGTTCTGGGCTGGGTTTTCGGCGTAGTAGGTTTCCGTAAAATTGGAAGGAACGAGTGCGGAGGTTGTTGATTCCGGTGAGGGCGACGGCGAGATAGTAGCCGTCAAATTTTGCCAGGGGATTGAGGTTGAGGGCGATGGTAAAGAGTGCGGCTACCATCAACAGATAACTGGCGGTAGCTAACCAAATTGCTGAGGATTGCCATAACCAAAAGGCGATTGCAGCAATAATTAGTTGACAAATAATACCTGCGCCGACGACTAAGATTCGTTTAAATCGAGAGAGGCAATAGGAATCGGTGGTATTGGTATAAGCGGCTGGCATTAGAAACATGAACAGTAGCCCGAATTCGGGGACAATGCCGTTGTAATGTTTCAGGGTAAAGGCGTGTCCGAGTTCGTGTAGAGTGACGACTAACATGGCGAGTAGGGCAAAGGGGAATAGGAGAGAAATGCCCTGATTTGCCACTAATTGTTGTCCGGTGAGGAGAATTTCGGGACGTTGGGATAAACCAATGGATAGAGAAATGGCTAAAAAAAAGCACAGGATGAGACAGGTTGAACGAGTCCAAATCCAGTGCAGTTTAGTGATATGTCGAGTTAACCAATTGTCGGGATTAAATAGGGGAACTTTGAAGAAGAGGAGTTGGAGTGGGGTGAATTTACGTTTGGGAGGTTTGGCGGGTTTTGTTCCGACTAACATCCCGGTGGCGGTGAGGAGTTGTAGGAGGTAGCGGAGTTGTTCAAGGGTGAGGTTATTGTGTTTGGCGATATCGGCGGGGGGATGTTTTCCGAGTTGCTCGATGGCGGCTTTACTGTGAGAATCAACTTGGAGAAAGGTGACATCTTCGGGATTGCGTAATATCCAATAACCATCGGAGTGGGGAATCCATTGAACGCAGGATTTGAGTTGAAGTTTGGCGGAATTGGGAGGTGGAGAATTTGGCTGGTGTTCTGTGTTATCGGTGTCTAATATCTTATTGTCTATCGGTGGCTGGGAATGGTTGGGATTGGGAATTTTTCTGCCATTGTTTATGTTTTGCTCTCTGTCTGCTGCAACATCTGGGTTAGGTGGAATGGATTCATCTGATGTGAGAATGCCAAGTGTAATCAGCTTTTGCAATAAATCCAGGACAAAATTCGGGGAAATTGCTGAACTATATTGTTTCTGACATTGCTGTTGAAGTTGAGTAACCGTGAAATTTCCGGTGAAATGGCTGAGGGCGTAAACCTCGGCTGGAGATAAGGGAAACTGACGATTATCGTGGCGCGATCGCAGAGTATACTGTTTGGATGACGCCTGTTGGCTGAGTTGCCAGTGGGGACTGATGTCTGGACAGATCCAGTCGGGTTGTTCTTTGGCTGTGAGTTCTTTTCCAACCTGCATGATGTTTGTAGTAGATGCCTATTTGCAGGGTAAACGGAAATGTTAAGGAAAATCAACCATTTTTTAATACCTTTATCAAATCTTTAAGCAGAGACTTACGGGGTTCTACGACATAAGCTGACATGGGGAGTTTACCGTCTCCGTAATTTTACGGAGGATAGGCTGATGTGTGAATTGTGTAGGGGCGGGTTTCACGACTATCTTTTCGGTTGCACCCAGATGTAACTAAACCCGCCCAGACGCTTCAAAAGCGCGTCTCTACAATAGTTTGTAGACTTCCCGTGAAAAGTCAAATTAATCCATGACAGCTTGGTTAAGGGGGGTTAAGTTTAAAACTGTAACATTTACGACCTATTGCTGATAATCAGGGAAAAGTTCCCCGCTTTATGAAAACTTAATCAAAAACTCAAGGCAAAGTTTATTATTTTGGGGTAGGATAGTGAACAAGCTAGATTTCCGTTCAGTTGATTTTCCCTTCAACTTAATACGTTTTCTGTCCGAGTTTGCTGCTGGCAATTCCTGCTCTATTCAGTAACAGAATTTGCTGGATTACTCGTTTACATTGACTGGCAGCAGCGTTTGGGTTTCAGCGTGCTTATTCAGTGTTTCCTTAATTCATCGTCATGATTGTGGGCTTGGCTAAAGTCGAACTTGCCTGCTAATTTGAATGGGTTTAACCCCTTAGCGACTCATAATATCTGATAGATTTTGCCACTTGGCTGAATCTGTAATTTTACCTGCACTATTCCACAAAAGGGTCATCTATGCCTTGGTTTAATTTTTTATCAAAGAAACGTCCTGCTGGTCAAGGATTTGCGCCGAAAAGGAAGGGTCAGGAGTTACCGCAAGCTTTTATTTTAGAACCGATTTTAACGCCCAGTGGTTTATTGGATGGCACAGATAATCCGATAGATCCTGTGGATATCGATATCTCGGCTGACCAAATTGCTGATATTGATATTCCGGAGATTGAGGAAGGATTTGGCGATATTCCAGATAATGATTTGGAGGAGATTGCCTTCGTCACGTCGATTGAGGGGGAGGAAACCTTAGAAGAGATTCCCTTTGTTACCTCACTGGATGACGTGGCGGAAAGTGAAGCCACTGATGAAGCGCTGACGGAAGAAACGCCGTTAAATGAATCGCCGTTAACTGGGTTAGACAGTTCTAGTGTGACATTTGAATCCGGCGTGTTT